>JAEEJT010000020.1 GCA_016282055.1 Bacilli bacterium | reverse complement strand
TTAGAACAATATGTAAAATTAGTTGAAGATTGGATAAAGTTTTATAATACTTCTAGAATTAAAAAAAGAGATTTGTCGTAAAACAAATCTCTCCTTTTTTAAGTCCTTTTTATTAGTGTACCCATTTAGGGGTTCACTTCATAAGAGAATCCTTTTTCATTTTATCGTTTTCTAATTGCATCAATTGGTTTTTTACTTGCTATCTTCTTTACAGGAAGTAATGTTGATAAGAAAGCAACACCAACGCTAATTACAAGTAATAAGAATACTTGTCTAACACCAAAGTTTAAAACAGTTATCATTAAACCAACATCTCTTCTAAATGCAATATTAGTAAATATTATAACTGTAATAGTTCCAATCAAAGATAGAATGAAGTTAATCATTGCAATAATAAATGATTCAGAGAAGAATATTCTAAATACATCATTAGATCTAGAACCAATAGCTCTTAAAATACCTATATCTTGTTTCTTATGATTAACACTTGTTGAAATGAAATTCATTAGCATTAATGAAGCAAATACAGCAAGAGCAACACCAACCCAGAAGAATATTTGTCTTAAAATAATTAATAGTTGATCTATTGTATCTATTTCATCAATAACATTATTATATAATGAAAATCTAACATCATTGTTCTCATAAGAATCTTTTACAATATTAGTTATATCTGATTTATTTTCAGGCATATTACCTATAGCCATTGAATACTTACCATTATCTATTTCAATATGATAAGTATCAATTAAGTTTTGAGAGAACTCAATACCATTATAATCACTATTGTTAAAATAAATACCATCTATTGTAACTTCAATAGGAGTTGCATCATATTTATATCCAAAATATAAATTAACTTTATTAGAAAATACTTCACTAAGAATCTTATATACATTTTTCATATATGGTAAAAGATCTTCATCATTAATTTCAAAAAAATATGATTGATATCCATTATTTATCATATATTCAATAACATTGTAGTTGTATTTTTCATTTAAACTTGCAATATATTCAGTATCATTTAATTTTTGATTAGCATAATATCCTTTTGCTATTTCCCTTAATAAATAATCACCATTAAAAAATTGTTGAGATGAAATATAATCAAAAGTGAAATAAACCTTGTTATAAGAATCTATAGTGTAACCATTAATTACGCTTGAATTTATTAATGATTCAAATTTAGATGCTTCTATAAATAATTCATTACCAAGTAGTTGTCTAAATTCAGAAGCTAAAGTATTATATAATGTTGTGTATTCAGAAATAAAAGGTGCTAATGCTTGATCTTTTTCTGAATCATTTGTCTTAACAAGTAAATTATTAATATTATTCATAAATTCCCATAAAAGTCTATCTTGTTCATAATCATTATATGGATTATATGAAGTTAAAACACTTCTGACATACTCTAAATTCTTACCCTTTTGAACATATAATTGATATGAAACATATTGCATGAAGTTAGAATAGGCCATTTGTAAAGCTTCTACATCTTGATAATTTGTAGGAATATAGCCCCAATTAATAGTTGCATAGTCCTCATAGAAACTCTTTACTTTACTTGGTGCAGTTACATCTTGATATTTAGAATAAAAACTATTAGAGAATAATGATAAATATCTATTTGCACTAATCATTATACCATTTTCACTTAATTTATTATCATTATTAAAATAAATATAATCATGATTACCAATATCAGCTTTTTGATTATATTGGCTCCAATCTTCACCAATTCTAAAAGAACCATTATAAATATATCTTGAATTAGTATCTACAGCTATCTTATTAATTAATCCTTTATTTACAACAATTACACAGTTTAATGAAAATTGTTGTGCTGATTGTAGTTCATTTAATAAAACCATATATGTTAACATATTTTTCGTAGAACTATTAATACTGTCTTGTAATTCTACAAGTTTATCATATCTAGATAAATCAAGTTTAGTATCAATGATACCAACTACTTTATATCCATTGCTACCAATATAAATATCTTTATTTAGTAAATCTTCAGTATTATTAATCTTAACTAGTTCTTCTCCAGATAGATAACCAAAAGTCTTAAATGCATCATAAATATAACTAGTGATACAAATTTCATTATCTTCTTCTGGAAGTCTACCAGCAGCTAATGAATAACCATATTTAGTTAATGTTGTATTATCCATTTCTGTCATACCAGTAATTTCTTCAGGATAAAGAATTTTCTTGTTCTTAACATTTTGTTCAATTTGATTTTCATTTGGCAAACTAGAAATGCTATTATAATTATCCTTATATACTGGTTGAATATCTATTCCACATTCTTCTTGAAGTTTTAAAATGTCTTCATCAGTAAATTTAAAATCAAGATATGATTCACCATCAATATTTTTAACTTGTTTTCTAAATGTAGCACAAGTAATATTAGAATCAACTAATGAATTAACGGTTGTTTTTACTTTATCATATGAAGCAATTGTATCAGTTAAACCAAATAAAGTAAAAGCAATAAAAGATAAAAGAATAGTTATAATTAATCTAAACTTTTTAAATTTTAATCCACTAGCACCAATCTTAAAAGAATTCTTTACAGAAAGTTTTGACTTAATAAGTTTAAAACCAGAGTTATCAAGTTCAATTTTACTTTCATCAGTTTTCTTAACATTATAACTAAGTGCTTTTTGTTTATTTAAATCAATAGTAACATTATCTTTTAAAGACTTAATGTAATTATTAATCATTACTCTATCTTCTTCAGTTAATTGATAACCTCTTTTAATAGAGATAGTATTATTATTAAATTCTAAGTTATCATCATTTTCTTGTTCTTGGGAAGCAGTAATTTCAACGTCATCAATAATCTTACCATCAGCAAGTTCAATAATTCTATCAGCATAGTTCATGGCAAAATCTCTATCATGACTAACAATTAAAACTAGTTTTGTCTTAGATAGTTTCTTTAATGTATCAAATATTTGTTTACCTGTCTTACTATCAAGAGCTCCAGTTGGTTCATCGGCCATAATTATTTCTGGTTTTTTAATTAAAGCTCTAGCAATAGCTACTCTTTGTTTTTGACCACCAGACAATTCATTTGGTTTTCTATCACCAAATTCAACTAAATCAACTTGTTCTAAAATATTATTAATTTCTTCATTTGTTGCTTTAATACCTTGTAATTCTAAGGCTAAAGCAATGTTTGCTCCAACAGTAAAATCTTCTAGAATATTATATTCTTGAAAAATAAATCCAATATATGTATTTCTATAACTATCATAGTGGCTTTGTTTAAAATCTTTTGCACTTTCACCTTTAATTAAAATCTCACCACTATTAAAGCCATCTAAACCACCTAAAACATTAAGTAAAGTAGATTTACCAGATCCACTCTTACCTAAAATAAATATCATTCCTGTTTTAGGAAATTTCAAACTTATATTATCAAGTGCTTTAACAGCAACTCCTTTTTTTGGTTTATATACTTTTGTTAAATTTTTAATCTCTATCATAATAACCTCCTTACTATATTATACCATAAACTCAATGACAATGTCTCATCAAACACTTTCATTTAATTTAAATATTTATATTTATATAAGCTTATGATATAATATATAAAGAGGTGAAGATTATGTATAATAAAAACGCTTGGAAAAAATATGATAATTACGAT
>JAEEJT010000202.1 GCA_016282055.1 Bacilli bacterium | reverse complement strand
CATAAGTTGGAACACCAGCAGAACTTTCAGCAGTTAATTCTGAAATCCAAAAATTATTTAATCCTACTTTAGCCATTCTATTTACCTCCTATAAATTCATTTTTTGAAAAGCATAATGTTTTATGATAATAACCAGTATCTGCTTCATACATATCTTGTGAAGTTCTACTTGGTTGCCATATAAATCCATTATCTTTTAATTTTCTTTTTATTTCTTTAACTATATTACAATAATTTCCTTTTGAGTAAATATCAAAATCATAGTATGATACATAACCTAAAATTTCATTGTCACCTGCATATGAATTATTTATATCAGTTTCCATATAGGTTACATAAGTAGTAGATTTACCATCATATTTTAGAAATTTTACAGGAATGCTTACACCATCTACATAAAAGTTTGTAAAAATTGATTGTATTAATTCATTCATGTTTACTCCTTAATATATTTCTTTTGTACTTTTAACATTTCACTTTCTATTTGTGTTTTATTAAAAGACTTTCTAAAAAATGGCTTTTTAGCTTCTCCATTTGATGAACCAAATTCTCTTGCCCTTACTATTAAAGGAACTGGAATACCATCATATGAATAAGTAGTACCTTTTTTAGATGTAATACTAAATTTCTTAGAACCTTTTTTATAGTAACCATAAAAGCCTACTTTAGTATTTACACTACCATCTTTTGTTCTATATGTTCTTGTTACTTTTAAATATGGAACTAGTTTAGAACTATTTTTAAAACTTGCATTCATATTTTGAATAACATTTTTTTTAACAACTTCTGCTCCTGCTTTAGTCATTTCTTCCATCATTTTTGGAGTGTTTTGTTCTAATTTAGTAAGTTCATTTATTAATTGAGTTGGTAACTCACAATTAAATTTTGCCATTATTTCATCACTTCTTTACACTGCATTTCAATTTCTACATTCATTTCATCAATATTATTTAAATATTGTACTGTATATGTTTTATTATTAAATGCTACTAACATATCTCTGTTTGAAGTTTGACTATTATAATAAGCATCAATTACTGTCTGTGAATATCTAATTGTGAAATTAGTGTATGCTTTCTCAAAGTCACTATTATTTGCTATTAAAGTAAATCCTTTAGTAGTTTTTATATGTGCATATGGTTGTAATACTATTACTTTTGTTTCTATTGGAAATCCTTGATTATCTTCTGTTTCTACAATTTGGTATATAGTAATTTTTTTATTATATTTTCCTGCATCAATCATTTATTTCACCATTTGGTAATAAATTAATTGAATGCATACCAAGTATTGTATCAACAACTTTATTTAGGTTTGAATTGTCAACATATAGTGAGCGTGTATCATACATATCTTGACATAGTACAAAGACTACAATAATTAAATCTGGGTAATTATCTAAATCACTTATGCCAGTATATTTTGATATAAAATCTTTAGAAATGTTTATTAATGTAGTTAAATAATTTTGTTCACTAGTTGATACTTCACTTAATCTTATATAACTTGCTATATCAGAATAAGTTATATCACTTACTTTTGTTATATTATTCATAGTTACTCCTTTCTTTTGTTGGAGTTATTGCCTAAACAACAAATAATATTTTAATTATACACTTGGTGTAGTACCAGCCATTTTAACTGCTGCAATTTTTTGTGGGTCTTCTATTTTACTATCAAATTCTAACCATCCAACTATACCATAAGCATGTTGAGTAGCATATTTTTCTCTTAATACTTCAATATTAATATCTTCACTAAATTTAGTTGCTAAACCACTCATATCTCCATAATAGATAACTCTTTTTCCTGCTCCTATTTCTGGCATATTATCAGATACATATACTGGTTTTCCTAGTAATGTATTTTTAAATGGTGAAGCTAAATCATATACTTCATTTAGTAAATAAGAACCAGTTTGTGATTTTAATTGTCTTAAAGCAGTTCTTGTAGTTTCATTCATAATCCAAATAGCATTACCTTGAAATACATCTTTAATTTTTCCTTGTACTTTAATTAAATCATCAGCAGTAATAGCATTTTCACTTGAAGTAGTTATTACATTTGCGTTTGATACTGTTGATAATCCTGTTACACTTCCTGAACCATTTAATAAAGCATTTTCAATAAATCTTGAAATATCATAAGCCATTCTATCAACTACAAATGCTACTATATCAAATTGTGCATTATTAATTAATGAACGAGATACTAAACTTAATGCTCCTGCTAAATATCCAGTTAAAGTTATATTAGTGAATTTACCTACATTACTTTCTAATTCTTGGAACTCAGTTGCCCATGCTACTGTGATTGATTGAGTAGATTCATCATAGTATGGTAATTCTAGTTTTCCTTTAACATTATATTTAGTTGATTTATCTAGTATTGGACAGATATCATATACTTTCTTAATAATTCTATTTGCAATAGTTGTTGGTATTAATACTCCACCACTATTTGATGCTGGTGTTAAATTAGTTGCTCTTTCATTTAGAACTGTACCTCTAATATAACCTTCAAATGCTTTTTCTTCTTCTAATGCTCTTGTTTTTTCTTCATCACCACATTTTCTTTCTTCATCTTTTGGTAATGCTTCTTTTTCAATGTCTTGTCCTTCCATTTTATCGAACTCTCCTTTCAATTTTAATGTTTCCATTATTCTTCTTACGTTATCACGAATTTCTGCTAATTCTTGTGCTTCTGCATCTGTTAATTCTCTTTTTTCTTCTTTGGCTTTTCCTAAAACTTCATCGGCTCTAGTTATCAAGTCATTTTTCTTTTCCATTAACTCTTTTTCCATTTATTATTCCTCCTTCATTTTTCTTATCATTTCTTCATATTTAGAATAATCTATTTCTTCAACAATTTCTTGTTGTTTAGGCTCTTCCTTAATTTCATTATCTTTCATTTCATTATTTAATTCTTTATTTTGCACAATATTTTCATTATTTTGTGCATTTTCTTCTCTTATTGATACTTCATCAATAAAATCTTCACCTCTAAAATGTAATTCTTCAGTATCATCT
>JAEEJT010000201.1 GCA_016282055.1 Bacilli bacterium | reverse complement strand
ACTTGATAATGTTAGATTTTATAATGAAACAACCAAAGTAACTTATTATGATTTATATAATAATAGTGAAGAGTGTAGTTTTGGTGCTCCTGTTTCTTATAGTTTAGAACTTGGAGGAGTTATTAGTGATAATAAGAATGATAATGATGAATATTCAGTTAAGTTTGATTTAAATGGATATAAAGTTACTTACCATAACTATGAAAGACCACTTGATGCTTATCCTGAATATAATATTTATTTCTACGTTGATGAAACAATTGTTAATACGATTAAAGCAAAATTTACAAAGAATTTAACATATGTATATACAAGTGATGATAAGATGTTTACATATTCTGATTGGAGAACAAAAGATGGATTTAGATTAAATCAAATAGAACTTAATCATGATGTTGCTGTTTATTCTGATGCTGATTGTGCAGTTTATTATTATGTATCTAATGAAGTATGTAATATATATGATTTAAACTATATTCCAACAAATGGCACTTTAGTATTTACTGAACAATTTGGTAAAGACAAAACAAATCCTATAATTAGAGCTGTAAGTTTTGATCATGCTAGTTTTAGATATTCAAGTATTAAAAAAGTATATTTACCAAAGAGTACTATATACATTAATTCTTCAACATTTGCATCAGATGTAGAAATTCATTTTGCTGGTAGTGAACAAGAATGGAAGGCTTTATTAGGTCAATATATGTCTAATACTTCTTATTATACAAATGTTATTTACAATTCAACATGGAGTTTATAGTTAAGTTTAGAGATTTTTCTCTAAACTTTTTTATTTGTTTTGATTTTGTTATTAATAAATGATATAATAATTTTACATTTTTTAAAAAAGGATATTTATTATGAGTAAAAAAGTTGATATATTAATTCCTGTATATAATGGAGAAAATACAATTAAAGAATGTATAGATTCTGTTAGAAATCAAACATATAAAGATATAAATATAATTGTTTTAAATGATGGATCTAGTGATAATACATTAGATGTTTTAAATAAACTAGCACAAGAAGATGAAAGAATAAAAATATATTCTAAAGAAAATGAAAAGTCTGTTTCTCTTGCTAGAAATTATTTACTTGAAAAGTTAGAATCTGATTATTTTATATTTGTTGATGCTGATGATTATGTATCTCCAATGTTTATCGAAATGCTTGTTAAAACTATTGAAGATACTAATGCTGGAATGGCATGTTGTGAGTTTTCTTTCTTTAAGAGAAATCTTACTAAAAGTAAGAAAATAAAGAGTGTAAAATTATATCATAGTAAAGAAGCTATTCCAGAGTTTGTTCTTGGTATGAAAAGAGGACATTTCATGTTATGGAATAAACTTATTAGAAAAGATTTAATTAAGGGATTATGTTTTAATTCTAGTTTGAATTATGGAGAAGATTTACTCTTTATTCTTGATGTATTACATAATAATGATATTATTGTTGCATCAATAAAAAATAAATTATATTATTATGATTTTTTTAATGTTAGTAGTATTTCTAAGGGTGGACTTAATGAAAAGAAGAAGTTATTTTTAGAGACTCTTATTAGATATGAAAAAGAAGAAAGATATGGAGCTAATACTAAAGTAATTACTACTTGGATTTATTTAATTTGTCATTATTTTTTATTTCTTACTAAGAATAAAAAAGAAAATAAGGAGTATAAGAAGTATTTAAAAAGTTGTATTAAATTAAGAAAAAAGTCTATAAAATATTTATTAAATAGGAAACATTTATTTAATTAACATTTATTTAATTATTTATTTATGTTATAATATAAATATAGGAGGATTTTTATGTTTAATTTCTTTAAAAAATATGATGTCACATTTAAAGTTGATGGTGTTAAATGTGAAGGATGTATGCATAAGATTTATAAGACTCTTATTGATTTAGACAATGTTAAAAAAGTAGAAACTAATTTTAAAAAGAAGACTGTTTACATTGATTTAGTAAGTAAAGAAAATTATGATACTAAAGAATTAGTTGATGCTATTAATAATGCTGGATTTATTGTTAAAGAATAAAATAATAAAAAAGGTTAATAACCTTTTTTATTTTGATTAGAGTGATATTTATGGAATATAATAATTGGAATGATATTTTAAATTATGAATTTAAACAAGAATATTTTAAAAAGATAAATAGTTTTTTAGAGTTAGAGAATAATAATTATACTATTTATCCACCTAAAGATAATATTTATAGATGTTTTAATTTGACTGATTTTAATAATGTTAAATGTGTTATATTAGGCCAAGATCCTTATTTTAATGAAGGAGAGGCTAATGGTCTTGCGTTTAGTGTTGACTGTTTAAAACTACCACCATCTTTAAAAAATATTTATAAAGAGTTATTTGATGATCTTGGTATTATAAAAAAAGATGGTGATCTATCTGGTTGGGCTAAAGAAGGTGTTTTATTATTAAATACAACACTAACTGTTAGAAAAAAAGAACCTAATTCACATTCTAAATGTGGATGGAATATTTTTACTGATAATATTATTAAGTATTTAAATAATTCTTCAAATCCGATTTGTTTTATATTATGGGGAAGTAATGCAATAGCTAAGAAAAAGTTAATTACAAATCCTAATCATTTTATATTAACATCTCCTCATCCTAGTCCATTATCTAGTTATCGAGGTTTTTTTGGTTCTAAACCTTTTTCAAAGTGCAATAAGTTTTTAACAAGTGTTGGTATAGAAAATATAGACTGGTCTAAATGACTAGTTTTTTGTTTATTTTGTGTTTTTTTAATTGATTTTATACGATTTTTGATGTATAATAAATAATATAGGTATTATGGATTACTATATCTAAATTGAGGTGGTATTATGGCTATTTCTGATCAAGTTAAAAAAGTATTGGAATCTTTAAAAGATTATCCAAATGTTAATTTAATAGCTGCTACAAAATATATGAGTATTGAACAAACTCGTGAGTTATATAATTGTGGTATAAGGAACTTTGGTGAGAATAGAACTGATATGTTCCTTGAAAAATATGAAGCTTTAAAAGATTGTAAAGATATTAAATGGCATTTTATTGGTGTTTTACAATCTAGAAAAATAAAAGATGTAGTAAATAAAATAGACTGTTTACATAGTCTTGATAAATATGCTACTGCTGTTGAGTTAAGCAAGAAATTAGAAAAACCTCTTGATTGCTTTATTCAAGTAAATATTTCTAATGAACCAAATAAACAAGGTATTCCTGTTAATAAAGTTAAAAACTTCATTAAACAACTTAAAAGTTGTGAAAATATTAGAGTTGTTGGTTTAATGTGTATTGGTTTAATGACTTTTGATGAAGAAGAGATTAAATATGAATTTACTAGAATGAAACAATTACAAGAAGAGATTGCTTTAATGAATCTTGATTATGCTCCTTGCACAAGACTATCAATGGGTATGTCTAATGATTATCTAATGGCCCTTGAATGTGGTACAACTGATGTTCGTTTAGGACGTATTTTCTTAAAATAGGAGTTATTATGGGATTATTTAATAGAAAGAAAAAAGATTTTCAATTTTCATCTTATAATCAAAAAAGTTTACTTGGTAAAGATGCACCAAAGATGACTTCTTTTGATAAGATAGATTATATATTAATTAGAGATAGTTCAGATGATGAATTATTTAAAGTATGTGATAAGATACTTGATGGTAGACCAGTACTTGTTAAGTTTGAAAAACTTGATATACAAAGTGCTAATAAGATGTTATCTTTTATGAGCGGAGTAGTATATGCTACATACGGAAAGATAATTAAAGTTGAATCTCAACTTTTCTTAATGGCAAGAAAAGAAGAATTCGAGGATGGTTCTTTATATCAATACGTTGATGATTTAGTGGGTAATATGAATGATACTAAATAGTATTTTAATTGTTCTATTTTATATATTTAGAGCATATGAAATTGTTATATTCTTATATTGCATTATGAGTTTTATTCCATCTTTATATAGAACTAGATTTGGAATGATTATTTATAAAATTGCAGATAGTTATATGCATTGGTTTAGAAATATTTTACAAATTGGTATGCTT
>JAEEJT010000200.1 GCA_016282055.1 Bacilli bacterium | reverse complement strand
TTATATTGAAATATATCATAGTATATAATTAAACACGTTTTTAAAAAATGTATCGAAATTCTACATTAAATCCGTAAAAGGGGAATGTATCATTGGAGGAAATTAAACACGATAAAATAAAATGTTTCGTAATAAAGAATTAAACACATGTAGTTCTAATGTATTGGAATAATTTATTAAACACAGTCATCATAAATGTTTTGTAAATTTTTATATACATATAACAATAATATGTATTAATGGGTAAGCAAACTGTGTTGGTGTGCAGTGTTCTAGATTCTTGCTTATGCTAATTTAGAAAGCGGCGAGCGGTTCAAATCCCTCCTTACCCGTTTTAATTTATTGGGTATTAGCTCAGTAGGTAGCAGCTACAGATTGTTAATCTGTGTGTCATTGGTTCGAATCCAATATACCCAGCTCCTAAAAGTTATTATTTCTAGAGTTACCGGGGAGATCTGGATTTAATAACAGAAGAGCGTCGTGCTGCTAAAGCGGTTCTTAATTGACCATGATGTTCATCATCAATTCAATGGTGATGAGTGGTAAACTTTATGGCCGAGTACGTTGATGTATTTTACCGTACGGATACGTATTTATGATTGTGTATGGTGTAGTGGGTTTGGCGTTTCATTTGAAATTGCTAGATTCCATGCTGCCTACACAATCATATTTTTATTTGAAACTTTATCCCTAATAATCTGGAATTATGCGGCCATAATGAGTTCCGGTTTTGCAAAATATTCTAGTTTGGGATTTAGTAATTAGAGATGAACGACCCGGATTCCGAGTATAGTTATCGCCCTGTAGATTTTATGCAGCCATAATTAGAGTTCTGGCAGCAAAAAATCTGGCGGTACAAATGATTAAATTTTGTTCGTGTCGTTCAAAAAAATCCATGATTTTGATCTTTCCTTATTTTTAAAGTCGGTGAAGTCAGGTGTAACACTAAACAGAGATAATATCAAGTTTGGTGTAAAAGTAAGAAAACTTCTGATTATGGTAGGAAAGGGCTTTTAGCCCTTTCTTTTTTTATTTATTAGTATGATATGAATAATAATTATATATTATATTACTATAAGGAGGATAGAATATGGGTGGTATAAATTCTATCAATAACAATATTGTTACTCCAGTATCTTCTTGTGAGGGGACACAAGAAAAGAAAGAGAACAAAAATACTTTTGATTTTCTTCAATTAGTTCGTGGTGATCAAAAGAAAAAACATCATGAAGAAAATGTTGATAAAGATAACAATCAAAATAATAATTCTGATGATTCGATGAAATCGATAAATCACCAATATTATTATTTAATGATGGTTAATCTTAAGTCAAAGAAAAAAGAAGAAAAAAAGAAATAAAATAAAGGAGGGATCAAACCCTCTTTTATTTTTTTAAAATAACTAAACAATAAAATATAGTAAATTGAAAGTTAACATGTAAGGTAAATATTGGTGTTGAATTTACTTTACAATTTATATTTTTTATGAAAAAGATAAGCATTTTTCGTGGAACGTTGTGTTTTGGCTTTCATGTTGCAATTTAACCTCATTTTTTTGATTTGACTAGGAGTAGTTACTCCTAGTTTTTTTATTTTTTTATAGTTATATGAAATAATAATATACTAATTATATTAAGGAGTTTTTTATTAATAAAAATGCGCAACAAGAAAGTAAAATTACTTTATATCCAAAAAGATGTAGATTCAGAATTCGTTAATTCATATCGATCAAAGTATAAAGGATCATCTTATATAGAAGTTCCAAATATTAGATTGGATTTTTATCCAGAAACAAACAAAATGTTTGTTAGTAGTTATAAAAATGAATTGTTTTTAGAAATTACTGTTGATGATGATCTTGTTAAAAGCGGATATAAAATTGAGAAAGTGAGACTATTAGACGAATGGGTTTATATGTTTTTATCTAAAAAATCTAGTAAAACAAGTATTAATATCAAAACTTTGAAATATGATAAACATAATGGGTGTATAAATAAAGTAGAATTACCATTTACAATATAATTTATTAAATAGAAGCGATTATTTTCGCTTCTATTTATATTATTTTTAAAACATTTAAATATATGGAAAAGAAAGATAAATTACATTACATTTATGATGAAATCACTGAACTTTATGGTGATAACTTTATAAAATTTCTACCAAATATTTTAAATCATATTGCGAATTATATGAATAAAGCAATGGATGTTTTGACTACAAAAAATGTAGGATTACATCTTTATTATACTACAAGTATTGAAAATGATCTTTATGATTGTTGTATGGTAGAAAAAGCTGAAATTATTAGAATTATTCAATCGTGTTTTAATATTAAACATGTACCAAATGCTGTAGAACCTATTTATAATTTTTTGATGATTTTGTCTTGTTTCTATAGACAACATGAATCCGAAATAATGAAGAAATTTAAACTTAAAACATCACCTGCTGATTATGTATTACTTTATTTAGGTTTAAGAATTTATTCCATTTGTCAAAGACAGATCTTTCGTTATGAGCCTAATCCTGAAATAATGGATTATACTATAGAACATTTAAGTGGAAAATATTATGTAACTAAATTTGATAGTGCATTTGCTATTATCCAATATTTTGTAGAAACTAATAATGAATCTCTTAATGCAGACTTATCTTATATTAACGATGCTGATATTCATGAGTGGGTAAGTAAAATTATTAGTAGATACAAGTCATTATTAAAATATGTTTTTGGCGAGTTTGATAAGAACTATAAAGCTAAAAAGAAATATACAAATGATGCTATTGTTGCTAGAAATGCTGAAGATGGTAATACATTTTATACAGAAACAACAAGTGCATCAAATGATATTACATTATTAGTAAATAAATTTCTTAATGCTTTCATTGGTGAACCTGTTGTTCGTGAAGATATTATTAAATTAGTAATAAAACGTGGTCAAAAAATCAATTCTGTTAAATTAACAGCTATTATAAATGAATTAATTCATGATAAAGAAAGTACAGATAGATTATCTTTAATTATTAAGAATATTGTATCTTACTGGATAGTATCATGTAATAAGTCAGTAGAATCTTTTCATTCTATGGAATTCATAAAATCAGCAATTTCTATTTATGGAATGAGTAATACTAAAAATGATTACATTCTTGATGTTAAAAAGATTCTTACTGATGTAATTGTTAAATATGGTTCATCATTGATGGATGTGTCCAAAACATCTACAGTAAATGCTTTTAAACAAGATATTTATTTGTATATGGTTTTTTATATGGCCACAATAAAATAAAAAAAAATATTTAAGGAGAATAAAATATGTTTGGTGATATTTATTCTATGTCTATTGAAGCCGACAACGATGAAATCGATGTTTGCATGAAATCACAGGTTAATGATGATACTGCTGTAACTGAAGCTGGTACAGATACGAAAGCTACAGATGTATCAGGTATTGATACTAAAACAGAAGCTCATAATGAATTAGCATCTACTGGTGGTGTAGCTACTGGTAGTGATACTTCTAATATGGAAATGGATCCTGTAGCAGCTACTGAAGCTTTCTGTTTTAAAGAATTCTCATTATCTGCAGAAGATATTGCTAATACTGTTGAAGAAGATATTAAATTAGCAGAACAGACCACAAATAACACAAGTGAAGTTGATACTTCTGATCCAGAATTAGAAGCTGTTGGTATGAATAATGCTGGTATTTCTACAGACGATCCTGCAAAAGTTATTCCTGATAAAACTCCTGCTGATACAGCTGGAATTACTCCAGATGCCGATGAATCTAAAGATGATGGTGAAGAAGATGCTGATGCACCTTTAAATCCTATTCCTCCAGCTCTTCCAACATCTGAAGAAGATTGGGATTATTCTTTAGAAGGATTACCAATTTTTTCTATGGAAGGATTAGAGAAATATAGAAAAATGGTTGAAGTTTCATCTGTTGATGAGTACTTTAAGAATCCTTCTGTAAAAGCAAATCTTGATAAACTTATTATAACACTTAAAAATAAAAAATGGAGATCATTAACTAAATCTGGTACAAAAGATTTGAAAAAAGCATTATTCTCTAAAGGAATACCTACTTCAGAGGCTATTAAGAAAGCTAAAGAACATGGTATTAATATCAGTGTTTTAGATTATAAATATAAAACATTAAATGTTATTATCGAACGATGTAAAATAGATAATTCCGATGTAGCAACTGTTGTTATTTGTTACGACGTAGGTGGAAAATACAAAGTTCATTACTTTGGTGATATGACACTTGTTAAGAAATCAAGAGAAGATTTGGAATATGATAAATCTGAAGAAGGTTTGGAATATTCTAAAGAACAGATACAAGAAATTAGTGAAGAAGTTTGGAATTTGTTATAAAATGAACAATCATTAGAAAAAAAAAGGTAATTATCTTTCTAATACAGAAATTGCTAGTACTGCGGTTAAAACTGGTAGTCTGGTAGCAAGTGTTGGTGGAATAATTAAAGGATTTCAACTTGCATCTTCACTACTAGGAATAAACTTAGGTTCAAAAGCACTTATAGGATCTATTACAAATCTTTTGATTTCTAATGGTTTTGCTTTGTTATGGGATACAGCAATAGGACATATAATTTCTTGTGGTACATTTGATGATGGAACCGATGTTTTAAAAACAGATAAATGTTTAAATAAAATACGTGATTTTAAACGTAAACATGGATCTAATAATTTAACCGCAGCTGAACTTAAAAAACATCCAGAAGCAAAATCAAAATCAGGATTTGTTAAATGGTTATTTTTGGGACAGGCATCAGGAAAACACATTAATGTACTTGATAAATGTGATGTAGCAATTCGTGATGTTGAAGGTATTCCAATTTCTATAGTTAAATTAACACCATTTGCTGGTTCAACAGATTTGAAACAAATAGCTGGATATAGAATTATTATTGTAACAGGTTATTATAAAGATAAAAATGGAAAGATTCATAATCAACACCTTTGTCAAGCTTATATAAGAAAAGGTGCTAAAGTAAATAAATCTGGTGAAGCATTATCAGTCGAATCTTTATCAACAACTGTTCCTTTTATGAGCTTTATTTAATTGAATTTATAAAAGTAGGAGGGAAACCTCCTACTTTATATTTATGTGAATTTTTCTGTCTTGGTAGAACGATCTTTTATTTTATATATTATATTAATGAAGGTGGGAATGTAAATATCGTTACTGATATTTACATTTAAATCGAAAAAATGTAGGAGAAAATAAAAATGACAGAAACAAGAAAGAAAATGCTTGAAGAAATTGTAAACAAAGAGATCCGTTGCAGACGGATGATAGCAAAAGACAAATTGTCAGATGCTGAAAAGGTTAGATTAAGAGCACAATTTGTGCTCACATTGAGGAATATGAAAATTGCTTAATGTGTTACTGTTACTTAATCTGATTAAAAAAAAGAACCTAATTTCTATAGGTTCTTTTTTTTCTTATTTTTGACATCTTTATATACTTATAATATGGTCTAAAATTATGGAAAACAATAAAGAAAATCTTCCTTCTGTACAAGGAAAAATGGTAAATTTAGTTTCTGATAAAACTGATGATGGAAATATAATCGTATCAGTTGAAAATGCAAAATATTATTATTTACCATTTGATAAATCTCCTCTTGATCTTTCTGATCCTAAAATAAGAGATAAATTTATCAAAGGTATTGAAAAAAATGTAAGAACTTCTAGACAATATAAAAGATACATAGATTATCTTAAAAGAGAAAAAGGTTTAAATCATTGTGCTATTTTTGGTAACATTGAATCTAATAAAAAAGGTGGAAAAACCAAAATAGAAATGCATCATGGACCAGTATTTACTCTTTATGATATTGCTTCTATTGTATTAGAGAAACATCTTATGCAAAATAATCCTAAAATTAATACTTTTACTATTGCATCAGAAATTCTTGATTTACACAGAAGAAATCTTATACAAGTTGTAATGCTTTCTCAAACTGTTCATAAATCTATGGATAATAAAGAAAAAGCTCCATTTATTTCAATGGATATGACTTGGGGTAATCTTATGGGTTTTGTAGAAGAATATGGACAATATTTTTCTCCACAACATAGAAGTAATCTTAAAAAATATATCGTTAATTATCAGAAAAATCTTGAAAATAATAAACTCAATATGTTTAAACCTATTATAACTAAATACAATATAAAGGTTGTAAACAGTAAATTGGAGATACCTAAATGAGTTTTGAAAGTGTATATAGATCTAGACAAGGTGCTAGAGAAATTGAAAAAATTGCCAAATTCATAGGAAGTCTTGTAATAAAGAATGAATATGAAGCAAGGCAAGGTGAAACAACAGACTCCTTAGCTAATTATTATAGTTATTACGGAGCTTATACAAATACAGATAATTTTACAGATTATAGTCTTGAAGAAAGAACTAAATATGCTGATCTTGTATGGACTTGGTGGAATTTACAAAAAGGATTAGGATATAATGTTTCAAAGGAACTTCTTCAAACTTTAACTAAATCTAATCAGCGCGCGCTTCAACAACAACTTGATGATAAAGTACCTGCTGTAAAAGATTATCTTAAAGGTTTACGAACAGCTAGAATCTACTCATACGATGAAAAGAATTTATATTATAGACAATTTCTTGGAATTCCAAATAAAGAAGAAGATTATGTTTATATTATAAATATGGATGAAGGAGATAATGGATATACTAAAGTTGAAGATTTATCTGAACCTCCTAATCAGAATTATATTTATTTTACTAAAGTTGATGAAGAAACATTTCAATCTATTGGTAAATTGAGTTCATGGTATAAGATAAATGATGAAGGTATTCCTGAAAAAATTGCTGATAATTTTTATTATATGAATACAATTCCTATTCATATGATGGATAGACAAATGTATCCATTAACTTATAACTATTTTATCCTTCAACAACATATAAAAGAAGTAATAGATGCAAATCCAACTTTATATTATATTAGATTTATTGGAACTGAAAGAACACCGTTCTTTTTAAGAACACTTCCAAATTATTCTATAATAAAATACGAAAATAATATTCTTACATCTACTGAACTTACTTATTTTTTCAAAGCTTTTGATAAAGCTAGAAAACAAGTAATTCTTGATTATATAAATGGATTTGATTCTAAACAACCATTATAAAATTTGTTAATGATTCAGAATTTACTTTATTTTACAGTTATCAATTATTCAAATTCATATATTGAAAGATATTCTGTTGGAATTTATACAGAAGAAAACTGTAATAATATTCTTAGATCTCATGGTTACTCTAAACTTATTGATATTAAAGATCTTGATTTGAAACAACGAATTAATAAGAATCTTAATGATTTAATTGAAAATAAAGTTAATAATTATATTCTTGATTTGATTTTGAATAAAATTCTTCAAGATCCTAATTCGGAATTAAAACGTTATTATCTCGAAAAGAAATATAAAGAAATAAATGCCGATACATCTATTAAAATAGATACAAGTAAAGGTCTTGAAAATTGTATTGATTTAGTTCTTAG
>JAEEJT010000199.1 GCA_016282055.1 Bacilli bacterium | reverse complement strand
TACAATTGAATCATCTATTTATAATATATTTGATATATCTCAACAAAATTTTTATATGTTTATTAAATTAGAAGAATAATATAAAAAGTATTATAATATTGTTATATTTATTGGAGATGATCATTCATTATTATTAAAACAATGGTTGACTATTAATAATTAATAAAATATTTAGAAAAAAATAGAAAATAATTAAGAAAATAATCAATAAATATACAGAAAATAATTATTTTTATTAAAAATTTTTATTAAAATTAATTATTATTTATAAATTTAAAATAATAATATTTATCAAATATTATTATTTTTTATTTTTAAATAAACTATATTTTTTAAATTTATGATATTAAAAGTTAATTAAAATAATATTTTTAAAATTTTAAATAATATTGAAAGTATCAAGAATACCTGAAGCAGTTCTATCACCTGTCATATCATTAGTATTAATTTGAGTTAATTCATAATCTGATGGTAATGCGCGAACAATATTTGATACTTTTTCTGTTAAACCATTTTTAGTTATAATTTTAATTTTATTTAATTGTTGTTCACTTTTTTGTTTATCTTCATCTGAAACAAATTCAATTGATGGTTTATTTTCTATTGGTTCTACATCTTCTTCTTCTCCTTCATCTTCTCCTTTCTTTTCATCTCCTTCTTTCTTTTCTTCATCTTTCTTTTCATTTCCTTCTTTCTTTTCATTATCATCATCATTATCATCATCATCATCGTCATTATCTTCATTATTAACATAAACACCTATTTTATATCTGCCAGTTTTATCTAAATAAACAATATAAGATCCACTTGGGGTAGTTTTGTTATTAATTTCTGATAACTGTTCTCTTGATTCATCTTCTTGTAAATAAGAACCAACACGATTATTTAAGAATTGGCTCATAAACATATGAATAGCATTCTTAAACATATTAGGGTTATTTCTATGTGAATTTAAGTAAGTATAAATTTTATCAATTAATTCTAAAGTTTTTTCTTCTGGAACAGTTCCACCTCTTGAATAAAATACGTTATCTTTAAAGTTAGAAATATTGAAGCATTCTATTAATGAAGTTTTCATTGTAATTATATTATAACCGACCTGATCTATTATTTCATCATATTTCTTTTTCTCATTTTCATCAGTAGTATTTCTAATCATATTTTCAAGATAATCACTATAATCTTTTCCATAAGTTTTAATAGTATCAGACATATTTTGAGTTTTAAATGAAGAATCAATCATAACAAAATCACCATAATTAGGAACAAAGTATTCAACACCATCAACTAAATATTTCCAAACTTTAGGGTTTGTTGGAACGTTTGGAATATTATAAATATAAACGCTTTCACCTAACTTGAAATCAGGTATACAAATTTTATGTTTTAATAACGAATGGAAAGCAGTTAACGTTTGGAAAATTATACTCATCCACTGGAAATGAGAATGATAACCAGTATTAATCATAGTTCTTATACCAATATTATCAGCATAAATTTTACTTGCCCAATCATAAATGCTGTAAGTTGGTGATTCTGTTATTGCAAGTATAAAGTCGTTTAAGTATTTATTATGAAGAGTAATTGTGTTAATTAAACTTATTGCTTTCTTTCTTAAACTAGCATCAATCATAATAAGATATTTAGTTATTAGTTGATCAAGGGTTTGTTGTTGTAATTCAGCAATTGTTAATTTATGTTCAATACAAAATTGTTTTATTTCTGTTTTTAATCTTGTATTATGTTCAACAAAATTAATAGCTCCATTATTACTTTCAATATATTTTCTATAAACATAATATCTTAATTCACTATAAATTTGATCGTAAAGTTTTGGGTCCATTTCTTCAATTGTTTCTTCTTGCTTTTTAATACTAGGATCACCTTCATTGAAAATAACATCTTTATCGTTATAAAAGTTATAACCATACATTAATACAAAGTTAGGGCTTTCGTGTTTATAAACAATTTCATTTTTAACATAATTATAATATTTCATTTCAGATAATGCCTTTGAAACTTTAATAACATCAGGGTTTCGTCTGTCTAAAACATCACCGCGAGGAACCCTATAAAACCTTAAATTAACGTGAGTACTATTTTTTTCACATTTTATTGTATTTTGAATATACTTTATTGGGAAACAAGACTTATATAATAAGAAATCAACTGGGAATTTAAACGGTGATATTTTACCATACATTTCTTGAGATACATACGGGTTCATTTTAACAACTTTTAAGGAGTTCATTAACTTTTTAATGTTATACTTTAAAGAATCAACAACAATACCATCTTCATTAAACAGTAAAACGCTTTTAATAAAATCAGAAATTAATTGTCTATCTTTAATAGTGTTAAATATTTCTGAAATATTACTTAATGGAAGTAGATATTCAACAATTGGAGCTAAATTAGTTTTTGATGCAAATGGATCTAAACCATTAATATTAATGTTATTAACTATAGGCATAATATATTTAGCATTACCTTCAACCATTGGGTTCATTCCAGGTGTAAAAACAGAAGGCATAACATAATTTGGTTTTTGGGGTACTTGTTTAGGATAAAAAGCTTTAAATTCATATTGAACTTGAGGAGGTTGAATGTTTGGAACTTTATCATTTTTATTGTTAAAATTAACTGTTTGAATTGTTGGAATATCAACAGTTTCTCCACCAGTTTGTTTTGTTGTTTGTTCTTCTGGTTGTTTTGTTGGTTGCTCTTCTAGTTGTTTTGTTGTTTGTTCTTCTGGTTGTTTTGTTGTTTGCTCTTCTGATTGTTTTGTTGTTTGCTCTTCTGGTTGTTTTGTTGTTTGCTCTTCTGGTTGTTTTGTTGTTTGCTCTTCTGGTTGTTTTGTTGTTTGCTCTTCTGGTTGTTGAAAAATATTTGTAGATGCTTCTTGTTCAGTATTTTTATCAGGCTGTTCAGCTTGATTTTCATCAGGATAAGTATCAAAATTAAAAATATCTGTATATTCATCTGGATGAAATATAGGATTTTCATCAAGTTGATTTTCAGGTTGATTATCAAGATTTTCAACAGGTTGATTTTCAGGTTGATTATCAGGTTTATCATCAGGTTCTTTATCAGGTTTATCATCAGGTTGATTTTCAGGATTTTCATCTTTATTTTCATCTTTATTTTCATCTTTATTTTCATCTTTATTTTCATCT
>JAEEJT010000198.1 GCA_016282055.1 Bacilli bacterium | reverse complement strand
TTTATTTTTATAATAATATTTTTTGAGCTTTAAATAAGCATATTTCAAATTTTGTTCATTAATCTCAATTGTTTTCATATATTTCTCCCATGATAACTGACATTTACAAATTTAAACTGTATCCAAGCAAAATAATATCATATAATTATACATTGTGCAATAAAAAAAGATTGATATAACTATCAATCTACACTCAATAATAATATTAAATAATTTTAATATTGATAGTACATTTCATGTGAACCTATTTCATATAAAATATTAAAAACACCAAATAATAAATAGAAAATTATAATTATACGTACGAATAAGAAAACACTATTTAATACAATACCAATAGTACCAATATTATCTTTTCCATCTTTTAATTGTTGTGATTTCTTATAACCCATAATAGATAATATTAAACCAACTAAAGGCATTAATACACATAAAGCAATACCAATTAATGAATAGAAGTTTGAATCATTACTACTATATTTAGTATTCTTCTTATTATAATTATTTCTATTATAATTAGTTCTTACTACAGGTTTTTCTAGACTATTTGTGTTATTAGTATTACTATTATTTTCTATTTTAACATCATTAGCTTCATTTTCTTTATTAAAAGGATTTTCATTAACACTATCAAAATTTAAATTATTATTAACAGGATTACCACAATTACTACAAATAGTATCAGTATCTTCTAATAACTTTCCACACTTTGTACAAAATCTCATAATAAATTCCCTACCTTTCCATATCTATTGTACTATTAAACATTCAATAAAACAATAGAAAAAATGAATATTAAACCAACAATTTCAATAATTTATTAAAATCAAATTTTTCATATAATATAAAACTCATCGAATCATATTTAAAAACAATTAGTATAATGAAATTTGATGAACATCAGGATGAATTACTTCTTTAAATATCAACCTGCCCCTGGAAGATAACGTATCTATTAACCTGTAATCTTTATTCTTTCCGGACTTATATTCTTCATAAGCATTTAATATAGAATAAAGACTTTTAACATTTTCTTTTTTAATTTTTGAACGTTTTTTTTCATCATATATATTATATAAAAAATAAACCTTTGAATCAGATGTAATGTCCATCAATTTCAAATAGTCAAAAATAGGAAAATAATAATTATAATCTTGTTCATTTAAAGAATGTCCAAAAATAACTAAATCTTTAAATGTACTATTTTCATTAATTTGAATATTTTTTTCTTCAAAAAAATCTGAAGTGATTCTTCTATAAGTTTTAGTAAAAATATAGCATTCATTTGAAACTTTAAATTTTGATGAATCAATACCAAAAATAGGCAAATTATAATCCCCATTTATATGTTTTATCATTTGCGTTAAATTAATTTGTACTCCTCTTTTGTTATACCCGGATTTTATTGTTTCAATTGGAGTATAATTAAAAGTATCCATTTCTACAATATTTAAATTATGCGGTATACATTCATTTATAAAATAATAATAATAGTTTATAAAATTATCGTAGTTGTTTTTAAACTCTTTAGAAACAAAATCTCCAAATTTTTTTTCAAAATCTTGTAACTCTTGTAATAGAAAAGAAGCAAATTCATCTTTGTTTTTTACTTTAGTCTTCATCAAACAGAATAAACAAGGTAGCTTTAATCTATAAGATAATTCATATAAATCAACACTTTTTGTATTTACAAAAGTAATAACATTTGAATATATTAAATTAAAATCACTTTCATTATTATTTTTTTCATAAAAGAAATTAAACAAAAATTTTTCTACATCACACCATTTATGTTTTAATTCTCTATTAGGATCTTCATAAAATAAAACATCCCAAAAAGTTATACCTTGTGAAAGATCATAATTAAAATTATTATCTATTACATCACCATAAGAATTAAACGCTTCTCTAAAGTCCTCTATATATTTACATACTTCCTTTTGAGATTTTGACTCGAAAAAATCATTATATCTAGTATTTAAAGAACAAAATAGATCAAATCCATTTCCAATTGTTAATTTACAAGTACCCATATTAATACCTTCTTGAATTTAAATATATCATAATTTACTATACTTAGTAGATACACCTTTTGATTTATCTATAGGATATTTCTTTTCATTTTTATCTATCTTATTATTTATAATATCAATTGGATCTAAATTTAAAACATTACATAATTGTAAACAATAATTCATAACATCAGCAAGTTCTTCTTTAACATCTTCTAATTCATATTTATCATTACTCCATTGAAAGCATTCTAATAATTCAGCAGCTTCAATAGATATTGATTTAGATAAATTAACTGGAGAATGAAATTGATCCCAATCTCTATCTTTATTAAATTTATCAATTTTCTCTTTTAAAATATCAAGTTTAGATATAAATTTATTAGGATTAAATATTTCTATATCAGTTTTAACTAAATCATTAGATTCTAAAACTTCCTCTTGTAAATTATACTTTTTTTTAACTTGTTCAATTGCTTCTTGTTTTGAATATGCTTCAACATCTAATATTTTTTGAAGATATTCTGTTTTTTCAACTTTATACTTATTCATAAATACCTCTATCAAAAACCTCTAATTTTGTTTTAATAAACTCTTTAAATAATTAGAAAGATTCTCATCTTGACAATATATATATAGCATCCTTTTTGACCTCTTGTTAATAAAGTTTTATATGTATTCTTTATTAATTGGGATGCAGTTGCTTCACCACATATTCTAATACCAGATGTTTTATCATCTTTTGAAATCTTTAATTTATCAGTAATTATAGTATGAGTATTATTGTCATATCGTAAATCTTCACCAATAAATACACCAACATAATCAAACTCTAATCCTTGAGCTGTATGTATACATCCTACTTCTTCAAATGAATCAGGATTAATTGCCCAAATTTTATCATTTTCTAAATTCCATTTAGCCTTAAATCCATCTTTTAGATATATATCATAATCATCTCTGTGATGTTTAACATTCCAATCGTAACAATATCCAGCTACCATTCTAGCCTTATTATTAATACTATTTTTAATTCTTAACTCATCTCTTAATTCATTTGGATTATCAAATACTTTAATATCAAAATTTAATTCTTTTAAATCAATATCAGTTGTCTCACCAATTTGTAAGAAATTATTAATAAATTGAATATATTGATCTGATCCATTACATCTAAATTGAGAAACTAACTTAGTTTCATCATTCATTATAACTCTACTATCTAATACTTCAGCCCATTTTTTAATTTCACTAATAGAACCTATATCTTTAGTTGTAATCTTTTGATCTTCATCAATCATAAAAATAGTCAATAAAGAAGCGTTGATACATTCTTTAACTTGATTTTCACCACTAAAGTCGCCATACATTTGTTTAACTAATCTATGTGCTTCATCAATTATTAAGCAATCATAAAAATTAGTTGGTGCTTTACATAAACCAAATGGTGATCTAAATAATTGTTTTATATTAATTTCTTTTTTCAAATCAGATTTAGATAATAATTTTAAATATGCTTCTCTTGGAGCACTATTTTTTGTTACGTATGAAGCATTAAGACCATTTGTTGAATTAAAATGCATTGTTGTAAACAGTTTTAATAAATTAACTGCTAAAACTGACTTACCAGTTCCTGGTCCACCTTGAATAATAATAGTTCTTTTCTTCATATCTTTTAAGCATTGTTGCATAGTCTTAATGCACATATCATATACAACTGCTTGTTCATCTAAAAGCATAAATTCTTTATTACCTTTCATTAAAGATACTAAGCAATCTTGTAAGGCTTTAGATGGTCTTATTCTACCATTATCAATTTTATATAATAAATCATTATCTGTAGATTTTTTACAAATATATGACTTAATAAACTTTTTCAAATCAGTAACTTGATTCTTTATAAAAAAGGGAGCTTCATCATACCAAACTTTAAATATTGAATCATCTAATTGATCAACATATTGTTCTTGGTAATTATGTAGATACGCACAAGGTATAATTCCTATATCTTCATCTTGTACACATTCAGAAGAATTTCTTATAAAAACTGCATAAGAATAAGCTTGATAAGAAGGGTGAGATACCATTCTAATACCTCCACCAGTATATGCTTTAACACTATGAAGCATAATATCATCAACTTTTTCAACCTTTTCCCATTGTTTTAGTTCAACAACAATAACATTATTATGATTATCTTTATCAGCACCACAAATAATGAAATCAACTCTTTTTGATGTTCTTGGAATTTGATATTCTATAGCTACTTCAATTTCATTTGGAATTTCATTATCATCTAAGGCATTTCTCATGAAATTAAGAGAGTTTTGCCAAGACATATATTCTCTATCTTGTCCACCATTAATACCGGCTTCATGCATTTTATTTAAAATTTTATCTGATATTAAATTATTAATAACATCATAATTAAATTGTTCTTTTGTTGCATTATAAACTATCATAAAAATCCTTCCTAATTACACTCTTTTATCAAATTATATCATATAGATCTTTTAATTACCAATAATTATTAAGTTTTTAAAAAGCAAAAAAAGATTGATATTTCTATCAATCTAATTTTTATTATTTATTCAACGATTTTAATATTAATATTACCAGTTGATGTTGTTAAAGTACAAGCCTCTCCTGTTGTATGAGGCACATTAACACTTCCTGTACTACTTTCAGTATAAAATGTTTTATTTGTTAAAATTGTACCTTTAATACTTCCAGTTGAAGCATGAGCTTCTATTGTTTTTCCATCACAACGTTCAAATAAAATATTACCAGTTGAAGCTTTACAATATAATGTATTAGATGCAATCATATTATTTAATTTAATATTTCCAGTTGATGCTTTAAATGTAGCATTAACAGCATTTAAATTATTAACTTTAATATCCCCAGTTGATGAATTGCAAATAACATCAGTTGTAACATTAACATTTTCAATATATAAATTACCTGTAGAAACAGTAACATTAAAACTATTACTTGTTGCATTCAAATATTTAAAGTTTCCTGTATGACCAACATATTTCAAATTATTAAAATCAAATCCATCAATAGTTGTATCTCCTGTATGAGTTTCCATATCTAAATTAGAATATGCTTTCTTTGGTAAACTTATTGTCATCTTAGGAGAAACAAAATTAAAGAAATGGATTCTTTGATACCATTTTAAATTATCTTCTTCTTTAATTAAAAGAGTATTATCATTAACATTAAATGTTTGAGTATATCCTTCTACTTCATCATAATTAATAATAATTTTATTTTCATCATTATATGTAAATGTAACATCACTAATACATATTTTAATATCAATATTTTCAAAATCTTCTTCTAATAAAACTTCTTTGTTTTCATATGAAGCTACTTTAAACTTATCATTCATTACAGCATGAGCAACAATTGCTCCACCTGCAAGTAATAAAATAATTCCAATTACAACTATAAAACCTATAAACTTACGCATTTTTACCTCCAATTAATTTATTCTTAATTCCTAAGAATATTTTTTCAGTTAGTTTAATGTTTGCTTTTGTTGCAGCAATGCAAACAGGTAAAAACAATAAACTAACACCAATTAAACAAATTCCAGCTCCAATATAACCATAATTATTATTAGTATTTATTAAATTAGAATAATACATACTAAAACAAGCAACAGATGATGATATAAATGCAAGTTCTACACTATAAGTAACAACAACTAAAACCCATAGTAATATATATGCAACAAACATAAGTACAAAAAAGGTAATTAAAAGAGGAAACCATAAAGGGAAACCTAAAATAATAGCAAGTATTCCAACAGTTCCAATTTTACCTTTTGGTTTAATTCGTTCTTTAACTAAACTTGTCATCTTTGTCTTACCAGCAATACTTAATACAACATCATCAATTGTACCAAAAGAACTAACTGCTTCTTGTTCACTCTTTCCTTCTTCTACCATATCTTGTATCATTTCATCATAGAAATTAATTCTTTCTCTAACTTCAGATCTTGGTAATCCATTTAATCTTTTTTCTAATTCATCTAAAAATTCTTTTTTTGTCATAATTTACTCCTTATCAATATATGAATAGATAGCCATAATTTCTTTCCATTCATTCTTAAACTCTTCAATACGTTTAATTCCTCTAACAGTAATATGATAGTATTTTCTCACTCTACCATCATGCATAGTTGTTCTAACTTCAATCATACTTAATTCTTCAAGCCTTTTTAATATTGTGTACAATGTCGATTCACTTAACTTCAATACAGGACTAACATCCTTAATTATCTTATAGCCATAGGAATCTTCTTTTCTTAAAGCAGCTAGTACACAAACATCTAAAACGCCTCGTTTTAATTGTGCATCCATAAAATACCTCGCCTTACGCTATACATCATATCACGAGGTATATATATTTGTCAACACTTTTTTTAAAATTAATTGAAAAAAGGTGCAAATGAAGTGAACCCCTAAATGGGTACACTAAATAAAAAAGGCTTTTAGAGGAAAAAGAGATTTGTATCCCTACAAATCTCTTTTCTTTATTCTAGAAGTATTATAAAATTTTATCCATTCTTCAACTAATTTTACATATTGTTCCAAAGATGTGATATCATTATTATACAAAGTCTCTTTCTTAAGGATTCCGTGCCAGCTCTCCATTGGACTGTCATCTATCGGAGTGCCTTTTCGGCTCATGGATATTATAACACCCTTAGAAGCACATAGAGCTTTGTATTCAAAAGACGTATACTGAAATCCTTGGTCACTGTGAATGATCAATCCAGATACGTTTTTTTCTTTTTTAAATGCCTTTATAACCGTGTCCATTACTAACTTATTATTGTTGGATTTTGATACAACATAAGAAACTACATGTCTGTCATATAAGTCTATTATTGTTGATAGATACATACGTTTGCTTTTGTATATTAAGTATGTTACATCTGTGCACCATATTTGATTTCGCTCATCTGTGTCAAACTGTCTATTAACTAGATTTGGCTGCACGTTTTCCTCAATACGATTATATGTTTTATTACGAATTCTACGTGTGTATTTTGGCTTTAAATCATATTTCTTCATAATTCTTAGAGCTTTCTTATGATTAAATATTACACCATATTTAATCTTTAAGCCTTCACATATCCTACGATATCCATAAGTGCCTTTAGAATCATCAAATATTTCTTTTATAAGTAAATATTCATAATAATCAGGATCTTCTTTGTTACGATATTTATAATATGTTCGTCTTGATATATCAAGAGCACTTAACAGATTTGAAAGTTTATATTTATCTATGTAGAGTGATATAAACATTACCTTTTCCCTCGTCGTGTTTCTATGAACGCTTGGTATTTTTTTAATATTTCACATTGTTCCTTATAATCTTCTAAAGTCATATTGTTTGTCAATTTTTTTCTACCAGAGCGACCAGGTCTAGAATCTTCAAACACATCTTTTCCCAACTTTATCTTTTTAATCCAGTTGTCTATTGTTTTGGATGAAATGTTATATTCCTTTCCTAAAGTTATGGATCCGCCTTCGCCATTGAAATACTTGTCTAGAATCTCTTTTTTCAACTCAGAACTGTATTTATTATACTTTTGTCCTTTACTAGCCATAATAAAAACCTCCTTTCAAGTATATTCTACTCTAATAGGAGGTTTTTATTTAGTATTAAAATCTATTAATCCTTTTTTATTTAGTGTACCCATTTAGGGTTCACTTCAAAAAACACCTTTATTTATAAATCATTTTTATCTGCTTGACTAAAACATGGAAAAATATTTGACTTACCATAAGTATTTAGTTTAGCATTTTTAAGTATTTCCATGTCTTCTTCTGAAATTTCAAAATTTAAGTCTAAATTTGCTTCTAGATGCTCTTTTGATGAAGCTTTCGGTAAAACAATCATACCAAGTTGTAAACAGTATCTTAAGCAAATTTGAGCAAATGATTTATTATATTTTTTAGCAATTTCGTTTACTTCATTAATTCTATCAGCTTCCCCATGAGCAATAGGAGAATAAGCTTCTACTATTATATTTTTATCATGACAATACTTTATTAACTCAAAAGGAGTCTTTCCTATATGAGCTAATACTTGATTAACAATTGGTTTTATTTCACAATTATCTAAAATATTTTCTAAATCTTTAATTCTAAAATTAGATACTCCAATATGTTTAACTTTTCCTTCTTTATAACTATCTTCTAAAGCTTTCCATACTTCAAGATTCTTTTTATCCCAATTTCTTTTTGTTTTTCTAAAAACAAGCCAAGGTTCAGGAGAATGAATTAAAACTAAATCTAAATAATCAACACCTAAATCTTTTAAAGACTTATCAATAGATTTTTTTGCTTTACTATAAGATTTATACTCAGCCTTTACTTTAGTTGTAATAAAAAGATCTTCTCTTTTTATACTAATTTCCTTTAAAGCTTTACCAATTCCTTTTTCATTACCATAAGCTTGAGCAGTATCAATATGTCTATACCCTAAATCAATCGCATCTTTAACAACATTTCCTACTTTATCATTACTGATTAACCATGTACCTAATCCAATATTAGGTATATTTAATGTTTTTTCTTCCATATGATTTCTCCTTATAATATTATTAAAATTAATAATAATTGAATTATGATATATTAGAAAATAATTTCTTATTTTACAATATATTTATATCATATTTAAAAAATAAAATCAAAATAAAAATTTAAAATTGAATTATATTAATTTTTAAAATTCATAACTTTCTCTTAAAGGATAAATATATTCTTTTCTATCACACATTTTCAATAACTCATTGTATCATTTGGCAATAATTTGTTAGACAAATCATCTTCAATAGAATCAAAAATAACACTTTAATATATACATTTACCATCTAAACTAAATGAATCTCTTTTTAATGCATATTCTTTAGCTATGTATAAATTACGAATTGCTTTATCATATTCTTTATCTACCATATTTATTTCTCTACGCCTTAGATAAATCAAAATAGAATCTATTATAATCTTTATTGGGTATAAATGTTTTAATTAATTTTTCTGCTATATCGACTGATGTTCTTATATAATCATCCTTTTTACTTTGATACATCCAAATTTGTTCCAATGAATATAATAGTCCATCTAGTTTATCGTATAAAATCTTTTGTCATATAAACTCCTTCAATGTTGTCACCAAGAGATATTATATAGGTCACACCTTAATAAAGCAAGAAAAACTTGTAATCGTTTACAGAATAATTACTCTCTTTATAAGAAAACTAAGTTTCAATAAACAAAAAAATTCCTACGTATAGGAACTATTTTTATAATTATGATAATTCTTTTTTCTTTGGTATTTTTATTGCCAAATGGCAAACACACCAAACAAGTGAAGATATACCAAAGAATGAGACAAAATAAATTAAAACAAATACTGGATATGGTACATATTTTTGTACGATATCAAGAACAGGAATTGTAGTAGGATAGTGAGATGAAATAAAGAAATAATTAGCTGAATCACCATATCTTTCCATTGTAGCGATGATAAACACAATTTCTTTATCACTATTTTCTTCATAGTTACTATATGGAAGTAATGTTAATTCTTCACTATCATCATATGAGATAAAGTAATTAACACTATCTAGATTAATAGTTAATACAGCACCACCGTCTAGCCACATTAACTCCCAATAATTTGTAGGAGCATCTACTAATTGTAAATTACCACTAACCATATCTACATAATGTTTTTGATCATCTTCAAAATATAAATAATATAAATCTGTTTCTTCTTCTGATTTATATTCTAAAACAAAGTTTGAAATTGATTCATTATAGTTAGTTGCAAGAATGAATTTATTATCTTTATATGAAACCATTTTAGAATCATTCTTAGAACCTAAATTATAATTGGTATAAGAACCTGGATAGTTTTCTACAGTGCAGCTCGTAATTCCTTCTTCATTCTTCTTTAAAACAGAATAATATAGTGTTTCATTTAATGTTATTGCGATTACAATACAACTTAAGAATATTACAAGAGGTGGAAATAGTTCATTTTTAAAGTTACTACCATAACCTTTTGATACAATTAAGAATACACTAATAACTACAAGTACAGTGTGCCAGAACATTGAATGAAGTGCCATATATACAAAGTATGTTTCAAGAACACTTTTTGGATATAGCATTACAGTGATTCCACCAACAATTCCATAAAAAGCTAAGAATTTATAACAGGCATCTTTTACTTTTTCTGTTTTAACGAGTGATCCTACAAAGCCTACATAAATAGGAATTGAACAGAACGCAAATGGAATAATATCAAGTCTAAAATAATGATAATATCCAATATGCAACATACATTGTTTTGTTATTTCACTAAAAGTTAAGACAGATGTAACAATTAATATTACTAAATCTATTCTTTTATCAGCTTTATTTTTCTTTGCGATAATTCCAAAAACTATACAAAGAGCAATACAAATTATAAGCCATAAAATATGGAACCAACTAAATATACCAGGAGCAAAACCATCACCAGTTTGCCACTTCCAATTTGCTAACTTTTCAAACATTTTTAATCACCACAAATTAAGAGTACTTCTTTTGCATACAATTGACCAAGTTTTAACATACTTAATGCATCATAATGACCAAGGTCTGGATCATAATATGGTTCATTCATTGTAGTTAAACCATATTCAATTGTTGGAAAATATAAATTATATTTAGATAGTTTAGCTATCTTTTCTTTACTTTTATTTATTGTCGGATATCCAGGAAGACAATATGGACTATCCGATATTCCTGCATCAATAAAATAAATATTTTCTTGTTTTGAATACTTATTAAAATCTTCTCTTAAGAATGAAATGAATGCTACTTGATTATCATAATATCTTAAAGAGTTATCTTCTGCAGTATCTGATTCACCTTGCATCCAAAGAATCGCATCTAGTGAAATATCATAATTCATTGATTTTAAATAATCAAGATAAAGAGTAGCGTATAATTTAAAATTATTATATATTTCTCCTCTTTTTTTATGGCGTAGCCAATGCCAATTTAGAGAATATCCAGACATTGAGTATTTAAGAATAAATACTTTTTTATTAATACTAGCTTTCACTAATTCATCAGCTAGTCCAACTTCAGGTCCAAATTGTTCATCTGTTGAACCACATAATAAATCAACTTTTACAAATTTTCCATTTGAAGTTGTTCTTCCATTATCTAGATTAAAATTAATTAATATATTCTCGTATCCTTCTTGATATCTATTGAAATCTTCTTCACTTACTTGATCTTTTAGATAACTAGTAATTGAACAACCTGTACAATTTGATTGACCAATCAAAATTAGTACAGATATCTTTTCACCATTACCGTCGGTAAGTCCATTTCCTTCTGGAAAATCCTCTGACATACCAATATCATATATTGATTCATCAAGATTCTCTTTACATCCCAAAAGAACTAAACAAAACATAATTATTAAAAATATATTTAAAACTTTTTTCATTCTTTGTTATTCCTTTTTAATATATTGATTTACCTAAATTGAATTTAGGCTCTCAAATAAAAAGAATAATACAAATAGTATCACTCTTTAATATCATAATGGCGTCGCTAAGTGGAATCGAACCACCGACCTATTGCTTAGGAGGCAATCGCTCTATCCTACTGAGCTATAGCGACATTTAAAATATTCTATCATATTTTATATAAAATGTAAATTAAAAAGACCTAAATTAATAGGTCTTAAATTTCCATGATTTGTTTTTCTTTAACTTTGATTTCTTCATCAATTTTACTAATATACTTATCAGTTACTTTTTGCACATCATCGTTATAACCTTTAAGATCATCTTCACTAATTAAACCATCTTTTTCAAGTTTCTTTAATTGATCATTAGCATCTCTTCTTGCATTTCTGCATTGAACTTTACTATTCTCACCATATGCTTTAATATCTTTACATAATTCTTTTCTTCTTTGTTCTGTTAGAGGTGGGAATACTATACGAATAACTGTTCCATCTCCTTGAGGAGTTAAACCAAGATTTGCTGCTTGAATAGCTTTTTCAATATCTTTTAAAGTTGTTTTATCATATGGCTTAACAACAATAAGTTGAGCTTCAGGAACACTAATTGATGACATTTGTTCAATAGGAGTATTTACTCCATAATAACTAGCACAAATTCCTTTTAATACTTGAGGATTTGCTCTACCAGTTCTAACTTGTCCTAATTCATATTTTAAGCTTTCTAAAGCTTTTTCCATTTTTTCTTCACATGTTAAAATAATTGTTTCTGGCATAAATTTCTCCTTATTTATTTGTAATTAATGTACCAAAGCTATAATCACTTGATGCTTTAGCAATATTACCTTTCTTATTCATATCAAATACATAAATATCAATATTATTTTCACTACACATTGTAGCAGCTGTTAAATCCATAACCTTAAGTTGTTTTTCAAGTAAATCTTGATGAGTTAATTTAGTATATTTTAAAGCATTCTTATTAACTCTTGGATCACTATCATATACTCCATCAACACCATTTTTAGCCATAAGAATCATTGTTGCACCAAGTTCAGCACTTCTTAAGGCTGCAGTTGTATCAGTTGAGAAGAATGGAATACCATTACCTCCACCAAATATAACTATTCTATTTTGTTCAAGATGATGTAATGCTTTTCTTCTGATATAAGGTTCAGCAACACTAGGAATTGAAAGACTTGTCATAACTCTAGTTTCAAGTTTTAATGATTCTAAAGCACTTTGTAGAGCTAAGGCATTTAAAATAGTTGCAAGCATGCCCATATAATCTCCACTAGATCTATCCATTCCACAAGAAATAGCATCTCTACCTCTCCAGATATTACCAGCACCACATACAATACCTAATTGTATATCACCTTTATCATATAAATCTTTTATTTCTTTTGCTATCTCTAAAACTTTAACATTATTAATACCAACTCCGTTATCTCCTGCTAAAGCTTCTCCACTTATTTTTAAAATAACTCTTTTCATTTATGTATTCTCCTTCTTGCTTATTATTATATATCATTTAACATTAATAGTCAAAAATAATTTATACATATTTTAAGCCTAAAATTTGCTTTTAAATAAATTATAAACTAGTATGTAAAATTACAAATGAAATTAATAAAAACTTAATGTTGTTTAAATTATCCCATAAAAAAGCACTCTAGAACTCTAGAGTGCAATATTTTTTATTTTCCAGCTACAGCAGCAGCAACTTCAGCAGCGAAGTCATCTTTTCTCTTTTCGATTCCTTCACCAACTTCTAAGCGGATGTAACTTAAAATCTTACCACCGTTAGATTTAACATAAGCACCAACTGTAACATCAGGGTTTTTAACAAACATTTGGTCAACTAAGCAAACTTGTTTTAATAATTTTTGTACTTTACCAGCAACAATCTTATCAACGATATTTGCAGGTTTACCTTCATTTAATGTTTCTTGAGTTAATACTTCTTTTTCACTTTCTAAATAAGCAGCATCAACTTTTGTAGAATCTAAATATTTAGGATTCATAGCAGCAACATGCATAGATACATCTTTAGCAACATTGCTATCGCTACCTTCAAGAATACTTACACTAACAATCTTTCCACCCATATGGCTATAAGCACCAAATACTTGGCTATCAGTTTTAGTTAAATAATTAACTCTTCTTAAACTAATTTTTTCACCAATTGTAGCTGTTGCATTTACTAATGCATCTTTAACAGTACCTTCACCGCATTTAGCATTTAATGCTTCTTCATCATTTGTTGCTTTACTAGCAAGTAATGCTTCACCAATAGTTTGAACGATAGCTTGGAATTTTTCATTCTTAGCAACGAAATCTGTTTCACTATTTACTTCATAAACAACAGCTTCATTACCATTAATAATAAACTTACATAATCCTTCAGCAGCAATACGACTTTCTTTCTTTTGAGCTTTCATGATACCTTTTTCACGTAACCATTTAACAGCTTCATCCATATTACCATTAGTTTCAACTAATGCTTTCTTGCAATCCATCATTCCAGCACCAGTAATTTCACGTAAATCTTTAACGGCTTTAGCACTAATCATATTATACCTCCAAATTATTTAGTTTCTTCAGTTGCTACTTCTTTAGTAGCTTCTGTATTTTCTTCAGTAGCTTTAACTACTTTTTTAGCTCTAGGTTTTTTAGCTTCTTTAGCTTCTTTAGCTTCGCCTTCAGTAGCGTTAGTATTATTTTCTTCAGTCTTAACAGTTCTAGGTGCACGTGGTTTTAAATTCTTACGTCCATCTTTGTTTCTATTGTTGTTTCTTCTGTTTGGTTTTTCTTCTGGAACTGGTTCATCAGTGAACTCAATAACAACAGGAGTTCCACCATTAGCTTCAACTATAGCATTAGCCATAGTAGCAACGATTAATTTTACAGAACGAATTGCATCATCATTTGCAGGGATAACGTAATCAGCATCATCTGGATCACAGTTTGTATCTACAAGAGCAAATACTGGAATATTTAAACGACGAGCTTCAGCTACTGCATTATGTTCAGTCTTTGGATCAACGATGAATAATGCATCAGGAAGTTTAGTCATGTTTCTAATTCCACTAAAATATTTAACTAATCTTTCTTGTTCTTTCTTAATTAGAATAACTTCTTTTTTAGGTAATAAATCGAAAGTTCCTTCTTCTTCCATCTTTTCGATTTCTTCAAGTCTCATGATACTCTTACGAATAGTTTTATTATTAGTTAAAGTACCACCTAACCATCTTTGATCAACGTAATAAGATTCACTTCTTAAAGCTTCTTCTTTGATTACATCTTGAGTTTGTTTACGAGTACCAACGAATAATGTTTTACCACCATTTTGAGCAATAGTGAATAAAGCTTTGTAAGCATCTTCAACTAAATTAACTGTTTTGTCTAAATCAATGATATAAATACCATTTCTTTCTCCAAAAATATACTCTTTCATTTTAGGGTTCCAACGGCGAGTATTGTGACCGAAATGAACACCAGCTTCTAGTAATTGATTTTTTGTAATTACTGACATTTTAAATTCTCCTTTATTTTTATTTTGTTTGGCCTCCATAGTTATCATAAAACATACGCACTACACTAACGTGTACACTCAACGATATTCTCCAACTATGTGTGTATTACATAATTTCGATATATAGAAACTTTTGCCTCTATTATTATACCACAACAACACTTTAAAAGCAACAAAAATTTATACAAAATTTCCTTTTTAAAACTTGACTTTAAAATACACTTTTGATATAATATTACAGTAAAACTTTCTATGGTTTACTTAAACTATGGCGGAAGGAGATTTAAACTATGAAAAAAGGTATTCATCCACAATATAACAAGGTAACTTGTGTATGTACATCATGTGGTGCAACATTCGAAACAGGATCAACATTAAAAGAATTACGTGTTGATACATGTTCTAAATGTCATCCTTTCTACACAGGAGAACAAAAATTTGTTCAAGCTGCTGGTAGAGTAGAAAAATTCAATAAACGTTTAGAAAAGAAAACTAAATAATTAGTTTAAAAAACCTATGATTTCTCATAGGTTTTTATTTTATCTTCCTCCGTGAAAGCCTCCGCCTCCACCACCAAAACTACTTCCACTGCTAAATCCTCCACTAGAATTAGTATTACTAGAAATAATCTGAGTTGATGTATTATGTGCTATAACAAAAGAATCATATATAAAATTAATCGTTAAGAAATAATTAGCTTCAGTGTAAAAATCACTATTATTATTCTTAATCTTTAATTGCTTTAATACTTTTTTATTAATATTAAAACAAATTGCATAAGGTAATGCATCTTCTATACTTGTTATAGAACCTTTTTTTATATTAGTTTCTTTTACAAGAAATCTTTTAAAACTCATCCAATGTGCATATTCTTCACAACCATTTTTACTTCTTTTCTTAAAAGAATTAATATATAATAAATACATTATAGATAGTGTTATAGAAATTAAAACATTAATTAATAGATCAAGTTTCATAAAAGCATAAAATAATATATTAGTAATAATAACAATAAGTGGGAATATTAAAAATAACAATAACTTCTTTTTTGTTTTACTATTATCAATAAACCAATCATATTTACCACATTCAGTTTTTAAACAACTAATAAATCCTTGATAATTATCATTAAATTTAATAGCATTATCATGATTCTTACAATAATTTTTCAAAGTATTAGTATCAAAACAATTATTACTACCAATAACATTAAATAATAAATTAATTAGATGTTTTTCATGACTTTTTAATTTATCTTGATAAATATCATAATATTCTTGATTAATACTAAAACTAATATTACTATTCTTATTTATATTATCATTATTAGATATATTAATATATCCTCTTCTAACTAAATCCATAAGTGTTGCTACAAAATC
>JAEEJT010000197.1 GCA_016282055.1 Bacilli bacterium | reverse complement strand
TTTTAGTTCATTAGTTTTAGTTTGTTCATTATATGAATAAACTAAATCACCAACTTTAATATCTTCAATTGGTTTATTGCCTTCACATGTTTTAACAAGTGTGCCTTCTTTAAAACATTGTAAATTACCAAGCGCTAAGATTTAATCCCTTGGTACTTTATTTTTATTAATAATATTGTTCAACAAATACTTTTTCGTTATTAGTAGTATCTAAGAACTCATATATTACTTGATCACCATTTTTCTTTCTTCCTATGTACTTACAAGGAAGTCCATTTCTTACAGGCCATTCGGATTCTTGCACCCAGTATGGTCTATTACGTCCTTCTACATGAAATAGCTTTTCACATTCTGATTTTATCCATGCTTTTTTAGCAGATTGAGTTTTAAATTCGGGCATTTTTAAATAGATATTATCATAAATGAATTTACCTGCTTCATCGCTTAAAAAACAATCAGGAATATATTGCCAAGTAAAAGTATAAAATTCATATACTATGTTATATCCTTCACTGCATGGTTCTGTAAATGCACCACTTTTATTCATTATTTCATAAACGCGTTCATATATAGCAACATTTTTGAATGGAAAACTAGTATTTTCTATCATAGGTTTTATTCTTGTTTTAAAATCTTTATAATACAATTCATAATTGTATGAACCTTTTGGTGCTGTTCTTATTAATTTATTTTCCGCACAATATTGATACTTTTCTTCCAAATAATCATATAATTCAGGTAAATCTTTTAGAAACTCCTCCATAGTTATTTCATCTTTTAGATATTGTATCACTCTTTTTTCTGAATCCATATATATCTCCTTTATTTATCTAATTATATTATACAATCAGACTACTAAACTCTGCTAACTTTGTTATATCAGGAAAGTTTTTAAAACCATATATAGAATGAAATCCTATACCCTTTGCCATATGCGCAGTTCTTGTAATTTGAACTAAAACATCTTTTTCCCTTCCGAAAACATGATGTAACTCTACAGGTTTTCCGTCAATACCTTTAGGAGCCTTTCCCTTCAACATCCTTGCTAAATTGCCATCCTCTTTAATGTTGTATGTTATTCCATCCCCTTTTAATTCAGTTGCTTCTTGCTTCCAATATTTACTTCGAGTAGTTCCCCAGCATTCATTATGTACTAATATACCACTTTCAGATACATAATAATTATGATTATCCTGTACCTCAAAGTTATATGTTACTTCAGGTGTTGATAACTTCTCAATGTAAATATTTGTAATATTTACATTATCACCACTAGATAACATAACACTATCATTAATTTCAAGGTCTTCTGCTTTTACATAGCCTTTATTAACTATATAAAATGGATGTGAAGCAGTACAAACAATTTCTTCATCATTGACATATATATGATACCATTCATATGTTTCATTTCTAAATAATTGTGTTACTTCTTTTAGTTCATTAGTTTTAGTTTGTTCATTATATGAATAAACTAAATCACCAACTTTAATATCTTCAATTGGTTTATTGCCTTCACATGTTTTAACAAGTGTGCCTTCTTTAAAACATTGTAAATTACCAACATTACCAATGAACCAACAAATAGCTCCTGTTGTAAAACCATTTATTGCTCCATCAATAGCACCTTTTAAAGCTCCATCCCAGAAATTATCTCCTGAAATAGCACTAATAATGCCTCCCATTAGTCCACCAATTATAGCTCCACTTATGGCTGCTTTTAGTCCAGCCAAAAACATAGCAAGTCCTGATGCAGGACATATACATAATACTATTAGTGTAAGTAATATTGCTATAATAAATAGTGTCCACTTAACAACTTTTTTCCAGTTTACATGCCACCAAGTTTCATCTTTTGACGGCTCATATTCTGGATCTGGATGGAATTCAGTGTTAGTCTCAAATGAATAATCATTATCTTCAAAGGAAACAGGATTATCTTCCGTTATAACATGTCTATTTAATAAGAATCCATCAAAAATAGATTCATATAATGCTTCTATTGGTGTAGCATCTAAGTATTCTAATATATCAAGTGAATAATATCTACCTTCAACATAATAAGCATTTAAATCAATATCATAATAATGTCCTTTCCATCGGATAGGATTATTTTGAATGATTTCTTTTAACTTCTCTTTGTTTCTATTTACATAATATTCGCCATTAAAATCAAACTCATGTATAACACAATGTCCCCAAGCATCATAAATATATTCACATAATGTATAAATACCATACATAATTTTTGATACATTGCCTTGAATATCCTTAATGAATCTACAATTAATTCCATCATAATTCATTCCACAGATACCAGTAACATCATAAAAATATCTAATCTTCTTAGTACTACTTCCAATTACAATGTCTTCACCTAATAATTTAGTTCCATCATAATAATAGTAATGTGCCTCATCATTAGAATTAGATTTCTTGACAATCTTAGAAGTTCTTATTCTATTATAATCATATTTAATATTAATCTCATTATTATCACTAGTTATTTTATCTAGTAATAATCTATCATCATAATGATAATTATGATTATCATATGATGTAATATTTCCATTATCATTATACACGATATTCTTGCTATTGCAAGTTATTTTTTTACCTTTATCATAGGTGAATCTTTTACAAATTAATTGTGAATATTTAACAAAATCAGGATTATTATTTTCAGTAACCATCTTTGATGTATCAACTTTATAAAATTCCTTTGGATAAACTTCAAGAAGATTCCCATTATCATCATATTTATAATTAATCTCAGCTAATTTATTATTAATTTCTTTAATTATTTGATTTCGATAATTATACTTATAGGTTATTTTTAATTGTTCATTAGTCTTAAATGATAGATTATTATCTACCATATCTCCACCACCAATTTCAAACTTTGATAAATATGTGCTATCTACAGTAATTGTACTAATATTATTTGAATCATCATATAAGATTGACTCATTATTTTTGCAATCTTTGGCTGAACAATTTTTTCCATCCAATAGAAAATAATAAAAAATATTCCCTGACACTGTTACATCATTAAATTTTTGATTCTTTAATTTAATTAATGATTTAGTATTATCATAATCTATATTTTCAGTAAAACTATAAATATTTGATTTAGTAATCTTTTGATTTAATCTACCTATATCATCATATTCATATGAGCATTCATATATATTACCATCATTAGAATCTTTATACTTTTCTTTCTTAGTATAACACTTAATAGATTTAACTCTAGGATTTAATATTAATTGAGTACTATCATTTGTTTTTTCAATACAATAATATGAATCATCACTTCCAAGTTTATATGTGTATGTATCACTTGTAAGCTGTGTAATATCCAAAGAATTATGATCAGATGTTTTATTATAACCAACCAATAAATTATTTTCATCATATTTATAATTTATCGTACTATTAGAATATTTATCTACTATTTTTGAAACTTTAGCTAGTTCTTTACTTTCATTAAAAGTTGCAACATCATCTTGATAATAAAATGTTACATCTTTTGGTACTTCTTCAAATATTTCATCATCATTTTTTTGATATTTTAATCTATTATATTTATCTAAAATAGTCATTTGATAACGAGTTGTTTTATTAGCATTTTTTGTTTTAACAATATCACAATGATTTAACTTTGTACCCTTTAAATTACATGTATTATTACGATTATAATATTTTTTAAATACTTCTTTACGACTAGTGTTGTTTTCATAAATGGTTTGAATATTTCCAAATTCATCATAATCAAATTCATAAATAGCACCATTATTATCACTTACTTTTTTTAATCTATCAGTATTTACATCATATACAAAACTCTTTGTATTTTTAGTATTATTAATAGATGTTGAACTAGAACTATTAGATCCATAACTACTACTAGTAACAGGTTTCTTTCCATAATAGCTACTTTGTGAAGTCGTTGTTATGGTTTCATTACTATAACTAGATACTTCAGTTACCTTTTCTCCAAAATCATCATAACTACATTTTGTTTTATTTTTACCAACCTTACTATTCGTTTTATTAAAATATAAATCATCATATTGAATTTCCTTTAAAACACCATTTTCAGTAACATATTTTGGTATTTCTCTTAATTTATCATCTGTCATTGCATAAGCATAGAAAGTATTAATCTCTTTACCTTCTTTTTTTTCATTATATATTCTAGTTTTTGTTAAATTACCATAACTATCATAATAATTTTGTTTTTTAACACAATGATCATCTCTATTACCACGCTCTAATCCATCAACATATACATATGAATAATTTAAAGCAGAATTATCATCACCAACAGTTTGGTCTTCTTTATAAACTCCTGTAGAAGTCTTTGTTTCAATAAAATAAACATTTCTATCAGGGCACTTATAAAAAGCATTTTGTTTTTGAGTTCTTTGATATTGATTTTTGCCAATTCTTTGTTCTTCTAATGTATGAAAATTAGGGACAGCACCATTTATTCTTAATTTATGTTCATTATTGTCTTTATCAATTAAGGTAAGATCATTTACTTGTATAACTTCTGTTCCATTTTTCAAATATAAATCAAAAGTACTAGTATCACTATCATAATTATTAAATATATTATGGCTTTTAAAAAACATACTTCTATAAGTATTAAATATATCTTCTTCTGTTATGATATCTTGTGAAAAAGGATAACTAACCTTAATAGAGTCAGGGCTACTGACATCTAACCATTTCATATCATTTACTAAGCTAACACAATCGATAATAACATCATTTCTAGAACCAAAATCTATTCTCACATCATAAAAATAACAAGTAACAATAGTTTTAGTATCTAAAACTATTTTAAACTTTTTGATTTTTTCATAATAACTATCTTTTGGTAAATTTATAAAAACTGGAATAGATACATACTGAAGCATACCATATCTAATAGCATCAATTTTAGTTTTTCCTATTTTATATACTTTTTCTTCATCATTATCATTAACAATACAATAAATATCAATTGGTAATTTATCATTGAAATTACATTGAAATCCTATCCAAAAAGAAAAAACAAAGTTTCTTCGATATTTGTACATTGATTCATTACCATTAGGATAATTTTTAAATATATTTGTAAATCTATAAACATCTGTATCAAAAATAAAATCATTAGTTCTAGATCCTAAACATTTTTTACCATTAACATTGTTAATTGCAATAACATTAACGGCATCGCCACCATCTAATCTATAACCACCAGTTTTAAATAATGTTTTATAATAAGTTTTTTTATCAGTAGTTTTTTCATTATCAATTTCAAGACTACCAGTTGTAAATCCTTTTTTGTTAAAAAAGTATTCATGACTTATTTCTTTATCATTAGTAAAAATTGTTGAAGAAGTTTTATACAAAAAATCATAACTTGCTTGAATCTTATCATTTATATCAAAGTAAGTAACATTAGATTTTTTACTATCAATTAAATAATCACCATATTCATTCTCAACATAATTAACAAGACCATTAGTAGTTCTATAATGCTCAGAATATAATCCATTCAATATTTTAATAACTTTATTATTATCATATTTAAATTTCAAACCTAATTTAGTTCTCGCATTAACAATTAAAGATAATTTATTATTATCATAAAACATCTTAATATAATCATATACATTTTTAGCTTTCTTTAATATTTTTATTAAATTATTATTGCTATCAAATTTAAAAATAAACTTCTTATCAAAAGCATCAAAATCTGAAACACGATTATTATTAGAATAAATAGAAAAATCATTATTAAAATAATTAATGCAAATAGATCTATTAGGTTTTCTATGATCATAAATAGAAATAATTTCTTTATTGCTATTATAAAGTATTTGTTTTGTTATCTTATAATAAACACCTGATGTGATTTGAATTAAATGTCCAAAAATGTCAAAACGTAATTTATCATTAGTTGGACTAACAATTCTATAACCATCATCTTTAACAATTACAAGTTTAAGTCCACTTCCATTATCATCATAATAAAATATGTTTTCATTTACTGTTTTATAATAAACAAATCTATGAATATTAAAATCACTATCAATATATACATAATCATTTGTATTAAATCCATCAAGATTATAACTAGTATCATATTTTAATACATATTGGTGAATATTTAACTTAAAACCATTATTAAATCCTATTTTAATATTATTAAATTTATAAAATAAACTATTATAAACTAAATACGTTGAAATAGAAAAATTACCAGCACCAATATTAATAAGTGGAATAATACATTTATTTCTACCTGTATATAAATTAACTTTAGATGTTATATTTTCAACGTTAAAATCTAACTCTGTTTGATTAATCTTACTATAATCCATATTAATCCTCAGTTAATTTAGATATATACTTATTACTACTAATTTCTTTTTTAATATTAACATTATTAGTTAGTTTGATTAATTCTTCAATTTTTTCACTAATCTTATTAACATCAAAATTAATATTATTATCTAGTAAGTATCTATTTATCTTAGTTAAAACATATTCTTTCTTTTCAACGCCAGAGTAATTTTTAAAACTTTCAGCGTCTTCAATAAATTCTAATAATAAATTATTTATTACTTCATTATTAGAAATATCTTTATTCTTACTCTTTAAACTTTTAATCTTTTTAATATTAATTATTAAACTTAAAATAAAACAAATAAAAACAGAAGCTAAAGATAATAAATAATCTAAATGATTAATAACATAATTAATTACATCTTTCATTATTAATCACCTCTAAAACAACATCACTATCTTTATAAATATCCATATCATATTCATTTTTACAGAATACTTTTCTATCACCACGACCAGCAATATAAATAACATCATTTTCTTCTGAATCTAAAATCATTTGTTTAATAGCTTCTTTTCTATCAACGATTACTTTTATCTTGTCACAATCATTTACTTTATTTAAACAATCAGTAATTAAATCCATTGGATCACATGTTGCTGGATCATTACTTGTTAAATAAAACTTATCACAATATTTTAAACCATATTCCATAATCTCTTTATGAATATAAGGAAGTCTATTAATACGTCTTATACTATTACTATCATCATTCCATGATCTAAAACCATATCCAACTGGACCATATAAGATACTTATATTATTTATTTCATTATTATCTTTTAATAACTTTAATGTTTCAAGCATTGGATTAAAAGTTAAACCAATAATAATAGTTCTATTATTATATTTAATTACTTCTTCTCTACCAGGTA
>JAEEJT010000196.1 GCA_016282055.1 Bacilli bacterium | reverse complement strand
TTAAATGTTAAAAAAAAATCAATAAATAAAGTTCTAAAAATTATTTTCAAAATTTTAAATATTATATAAATCACTTTATAACAATTGTTAACTATAATCTAAAATTTGACTTAAAAAATGATGAAATTTTAAATGAAAAATAAAAGAATAATTTTGAAATTTATTCAAATAATATATATTAAAGATTCTACTCTATGTTTTTATATTAAAAGAATCATATTTAAAATTATTAATTTATTTAGATTCCTTCAAATGTGAAAAAATCAATATTAGAAGCCTGTTGATTTGTAAGTGCCAACCAAGCTTTATGATCTTCAATAATAAAAGAAGCTCCGTTATCAGCTCCATAATGCCATCCAAATTGTTGATTTAATTTATCAGTTGAAGAAAAGTCACTTTTTAATTTATAATATATGTCCCCATTTGTAGTTGATGTACGAATATTAGTACCATGAAGTAAATTTTCTTTTGGAGGCTCTTCTTTATTATCTGGAAGAAGTAATAGTTTATAGTTTCCTGAATTACTATTAATAATAACAGCTGTTCCTCCTGGAATGATATTATGATTTTGATCATCACCGTTATATAACCAATTTATAATAACCATTTTCTTTTCAGTATTGATATTAGTTATTATTCCTCCCTTCATTCCAAATGGAAGTTGTACTGCAGTAGAATTAAAGTAAGTATCATAATTATATTCACTCATGTTTATTACTTCTTTATCTATATAATATTCAAAGAAAGACATATACTCTTTTTCCCAATCACTTTTTGCACTATGACCTAAAAATTGATTTATACTATAACGCTTATCCTCTTTTGATACATTTATTAAAAGATTATAAGGTGAAATATTTAGGTGGGGACCATCTGTATTATCTTGTAATGAAAAATTAGTAATAACAGGACAAGTAATTCGAGAAGAAAAATTTTTTGTATCAAAATAACTTTGATGCGCTAGAAGAGCAGCCTTTCCTTCTTGATAATTATCAGGATAGTTATTATTTATCCAATTATTAAATTAATTTGTAGGCCAATCAACTATTTCCATAGTATGAACCAAATCAGAATGGCCAGTAATACAAGGTGCAATTGCCTTAATTCTTCCATCACTTAATCCTGCACAGACATATGTAAGGCAACCACCTTGACTCCCTCCTGAAGCAAAAATAGCATTCTTATTTACCTTCTTTCTTGAATAAACAAAATCTAATGCCCTAATTGTATCAAGATATGCTGCACGATAGTAATGCTCATCATTATTTCCCAGTCCATATGAATAAAAATCAGTTTCTCCATTTACTTTATAATCATTTCCATTCTTTATACGACTCAACATTTGACCTCTAAGACTAAGATTGAAAATGCACCAACCTTTATTATTGTCTATATCTGGAACTGATGGGAGACCTGATCCATTATCAGTACCATGGAAATTAATAACACAAGGATAGTTCCCTTCTGCCTTTGGTTCAGCATAATATCCCCAAATAGGAACTTCTTTTCCACCTTTTTTATCAGGTATAGACATTATTTTTACTACATAGACATAATAAGAATCTTTACTTATATCATTAAGCATATCCATTTCTGGATTTATATTTATTTTTTCAAGAGCTATTTTCCAATCATCCCAAAATGTCCAAAAATCTGGTTGAGCATCATTTGGACTTACAATATTAGTAGGATCATATCCTATATAATATGTACAAATAGAATTAAAATTAACTTTTGCTGCCATTCTATAAAATCCTGGTTTGAGATCTTCAAACTTCAAATCAATTGATTTTGTTTCTCCTGCACCTAATGTAACATTAACTGAATAATTATTATAATCTTTAAACATATCAGTCATTAGGCTTGCACTAACAGTTGTTGTTATCTCCTGTTCTTCATAATTAGACAGTTTTACTGATAATTTAGGAATTCCTTCTCCTGGTTCCCATGCCTTAATATCATCATTATTGAAATTTGCTAAAATAATATATTCCTTCATAGGATCAATAAGTTCCACTGATTTTAATGTATATCCTACACCAGTAATATTCATACCATTAACCTTTAATTCAGTCAGCATATCATTTGTAATAATAAATTCATAATAATCTCCCCAATCAGAAGGCAATTTTTCATAAGTATTAGCATCAGGTATTGCTGTACCGTTACTTGAAGAAATTCTTCCTTGAGCTCCCAGTTTCATATTACTAAAGTTCATACGAAGTTTCATACCTACCATAGCTTCAGTAAATTCTGAATTTGCAATTTTAACAAGAGTCTTTGGTGAGACACTCCAATCAATTACTTGAGAACCACTCCATATTATAGTAGATGCATTTCCTCTTTCCTTACTAACAATCTTTTTTTGGGTTAATGTCCATTTCCCAATAGTTATATTACATCCATTTAAATAGAGTTTACCACTTTCTTTAATAGACATTACTTGATCTTTAGTAAGTTCAAGTTCATAGCTATAAGGAGTACCATTACTATATATATTATTCCAATTCACATATTGATCCTCTCCATCTCCCCAAGAAATTCGAAGTTGGCAATTTGTACCAGGTCCAAGTCCACTGATTAAAACAGTTAATTTATCTCCTCCCTTAAGACTATTAATTATATTTTTTGGTTGGTTAAAGTTTTGTGTCCAGTTTACAAGTACCTTTGGACCTTCTATAAGATTTATATTTATATCCAATGTCTTGCTCATTTTGTTTATATTTTATATTTTATATTTTATTTATATTTTCTATTTTATTTATATTTTAATAAAAG
>JAEEJT010000195.1 GCA_016282055.1 Bacilli bacterium | reverse complement strand
GATTGGTGATGGATATAATATTCCTTTTGAAACATTCTTAGGATTTGAAGGAGATAAAGTTCCCGATATTGATTTGAACTTTAGTGGTGAGTATCAACCTCGAGCTCATAGTTATTGTCGTGAGATATTTGGTATTAATAATACATTCCGTGGTGGAACAATTGGAACTATAGCTCATAAGACAGCTGAAAACTATATTACTGATTATTATGCTAAGAATAATAAGTTAATAAGAAAATGTGAAGTTGATAAGATGACTCCATATATTGAAGGAATAAAGAGACAAACCGGACAACATCCTGGTGGAATCGTTGTTGTTCCTCAAGGCATAGATATTAATGAGATTACTCCAGTACAATATCCTGCTGATGATATAACTAGTGATTGGAAAACAACTCACGTTGATTATCATAAATTTGAAGCAAATTTATTAAAACTTGATATTTTAGGACATGATGATCCTACTATGATAAGATATTTAATGAATTTTGTCGAGGCAAATCCTAGTGATTTCCCATTTACAAGAGTTGAAGATATTCCAATTTGTGATGAAAAGATTATTGAATTGTTTAATGGTACAGAAGTTCTTTCTGTTAAACCTGATCAAATAAATTCAGAAGTTGGTTCATCTGGTTTACCAGAGTTTGGTACACAACTTTCTAAGAACATGCTTGTTGAAATTAGACCAAAGACAATATCTGAACTAATTAAAATTTCAGGATTAAGTCATGGAACTAATGTATGGCAAGGTAATGCTAGAGATTATTTCTTAGGTAAGAAAGAAGGATATGGAAAGATTCCTTTTGATGATTTAATTGGATGTCGTGATGACATTATGGTTAGATTAATTCAAAAAGGTGTTCCACCTAAACATGCCTTTAAAATAATGGAAAGTGTTAGAAAGGGTAGAGGATTATCTAGTGACCATGAAAAGATTATGCGTCAGTATAATGTCGAAGGATGGTTTATTGATAGTTGTAAGTTGATTAAGTACCTTTTCCCTAAGGCACATGCTACTGCATATGTTATTATGGCTCTACGTATTGCTTGGTTTAAATTATATAAACCATTGTGTTTCTATTCTGGATTCTTTTCAAAGAGAACTGATGCATTTGATGTAGCAACTATGCAATCTGGATATGATGGTATTTATGCTAAAGTAAAAGAATTATCTAAGTTTGGTAAGGCTAAAGAAACTAATGACGAAGATTCTAATGAAGATGTTTCTTCTAGTTCAAAGAAATATGAGAAGATGTTAGTTGGTTTACAACTTGCACTTGAGATGTTGGCACGTGGCTATACTTTTTTACCTGTTCACGTTAATAAGAGTGATGCCGTTAATTTTGTAATTGAAGGAAATGCTTTAAGAATTCCTTTCGTTGCAATAGATTCATTTGGTGAAATTTCTGCGAAATCTTTTGTTACAAATAGAGGAAACACTCCTTTTACTTCAATAAAAGATGCCGCTACAAGAGGACATATTTCATCAGCACTTGTTGAGAAACTTGAGCAATTAAATGCTTTTGAAGGTTTACCAAGAGAAGATGAAATAGGTATTTTTAAATTTTTAAATGAAAGTAATTAGGTAAAGACATGAAAAAGAATTTTTTAATTATCAATGGACCAAATATTAATTTAACAGGATTTAGAGAACCTGAGGTTTATGGATATAGATCTTATTTAGATCTTGTTAATATTATCAAAGGTTATTGTAAAGCTAAAAATTGTAAGGTTAAAGTTGTTCAAACAAATCATGAAGGAAGAATTATTGATTTTATGCAATATGCTTTATTAAAAAGATATAATGGTATTATTTTAAACGCTGGAGCATTTACTCATTATTCTTATGCTATAAGAGATGCTATTACATCTATTGATATTCCTGTTATTGAAGTTCATATGAGCAACATTCAAGAACGTGAAGATTTTAGAAAAATTTCTGTTATTTCTGAAGTTTGTATGAAAACATTCCAAGGAAAAAAGTTCCAAAGTTATCTTGATGCAATTGAATTCTTACTAAAATTAGAAGATAAAGAATAATTTAAATATTAGTAGAAAATTTTCTACTAATATTTTTTTATTTTGATTAAATAATAATATTATTTGTGATATAATATCTATAGATGTAATATAAGAAAGGAATCGTATGAAAAAAATATTTACAATTTTTTTAGTTTTAATTTTAGCTTTTATTTTAATTTCTTGTAAAGAAAACAAGAATAATGATTCAAAAACTGATCCTAAAGAAGAATTAGTTATGAATCAAACAAATTATAATATTTACGTTGGCGAAGAAAAGGAACTTGATTATACTATTCTTAATAAGAAAGATGGTGAATTAGTTTTACAAATATCAGAAGAAGATAGTGATATTTGTGAGATTCTTGATAATAATTATGTTAAAGGATTAAAAGCTGGAACTTGTACAATAACAGTTAAACTATCTACAAGTGATGAGGTTTTTACATTACACTTTACTGTTATGGTTCCTAAATCTTTAACAATTTTAAATAAGATTAGTGAATTAAAAATTGGTCAAGAACACGAATTAAATATCTTTGTTCCCGAAGCATATGCAAACGAAGATTTATTTTTAGCAAGTAGTGATGAAGAAGTATGCTCAATATTTGATAATAAACTTATTGCTAAGAAATTAGGTACTTGTACTATTACAGTATGTTTTTTTAAAGAACAAACTATTTGTGACTCATTTGATCTTGAAGTATGTTTTGATCCATTTGAGAAGTTTGATTCTTTGTATATTAAAGATGTTCTTGTTAAAAATGTAACATCATATGGTGCTGAAACCAAACAACAAATGGTATATGGTAGTGTATTTAATTATTATTTTACAGATTTAAAAGTAACAGAAAAACTTATTTCTGTTACAAACAATCAATATAATGGAATGACAGCAACTGAAGAAATGTTAACTGCAGCAGAAAATTTAAAGATTCCAAGAACTGGTATTAAACTTACTGGTATTGATTGGATAATTTATCATGATACTGCAAATGTTAATGCTGGTGCTGATGCTACAATGCATGCTAATTATATGGTTAGTCAAGAAAGTATTAATTATAGAGCTAGAAGTTGGCATTATACTGTTGATGATCATCAAATTATTCATTCAGTTCCTGATGATGAAGTTACTTGGCAAGGTGATACTTATAAGTCTTATTCATCATCAATTGGTATTGAAACATGTGTTAATTATGGATCAGATTTATATAGAACTTGGATGAATATGGGTAAATTACTTGCTAGTTTACTTGATAAATATGATTTGACTGTCGATAATATTTTACAACATTATGATTTAATGGGTAAAAATTGTCCTCATACATTAAGAGATAATAATTTATATTCTGTTGCTATTGATCTTGTTAAAGGTGAGTATTTTGTATTAAAGGAATTTAGTGATTATAATATTACTTTTACTTCATTATGTCCAACATATCTTGATAATACTGGTAAGGTTATAGCTCAACCTGTTGAAACTACTCCAGTATCTTATATGATAACATTAGAAAAAGATGGAAAGAATTATTCTAAAGTTTATACATCATATATTAAAGGATCTAATGGAGTTAATGTTAATTTTGATGAAGATAAATTAAATGCTGCAATTAACTTTAATACTAAAGTAGCATTCGGATGTAATAGTTTAAATCAAATTGAAGATTTATTATTTGAATATGATACATTTGATAATGAAGTTAAAAAATATGCAACAAGTATTAATTATTTAAAATCAAAAGAAGAAGCATATTTCGAAGAACTAGATGCTGCTAATGATTTAATAATCAAAGAGGTTAGATATTCTAATTTAGATAATGTCAATTCTTATAAATATGTATTGTTATATAACGTAACTGATAAGGATATTAATCTTAAAGATTATTCGATTGAATTAAGTGTTAATGATGAAGTGACGATATTTAAGTTTAATAAAAATGCTAATATAAAGGCAAATAGTTATTATACAGTTGCGATTGGTAATCTAAACTTTAATAATGTTACTGAAAGTTTTGCAACACCTGATGCTACTATTAACTTTAATGGTAATTATTTTTCAACAATAATTACTATTAAGAAAAATAATGATATTTTAGATTCAATTGATTTAAATAATGTTAAACCATCAGAGAATTGTATTAGTAGAAAGTATAATTATAATATCAATGATTTTGAGATTGAATATGTTTATGAAGCATTTGGACCATTAAATTCAAAATTAGAATCAACTATGATAATTACAGATAGTAATGCATATATATTTGATTTTAATATATCAAGATTAAATAGATGTTTAACTGAAACTGATTTGACATCAATTAATACATTATTGAGTCAATATGATTCACTTGGTACTGAAACAAAGAAAAATATTAAAAATTATGAATTATTAAATAGTTTAAAAGTTGAAGTTGAATGTATTTTAAATCCTGATTTACAAACTATTTATAATTTAATTAATACTATTCCTGATAAAATTATTAATAATTATAAGCTACCAATTATTTCTGGTTTAACTTATAGTTATGTTGATGAAAATGATAGTAATATATATGATATAACTACTGGTACTCTTAAAGAAGTATTTTATGAGTATAAACTTTTATATTTAAATGCAACATTAAATGATACAACATTAAAATTTGCTATAAATGTTGGATTAGCATCTAAAGATGAAAAGATTATTTTCTATACTGGAAAAGATTCTAGTAATGGTGCTACATCATTAGGTAATGGAACTTATATGTTACAAAAGAATACTGTTGGATTTGGTGGAGTTAGTATAACTGTTGGAAAGAATGTATATTTAATTGGTAAGAACGCACTAATTAAACTATATCCTACAGCAGATAATTCTAGATTAACTAAATCTATACTTCGTCCATATGGATCTGGAAGTATAAATAATTGTGGATTGGTGTATGGTGTCCCAAGAGATTACGAGGGTTGTGGAACATTATATTATAATGATTCTAATAAAGATATTTATTTTGATTTGTCTGATACTTATGGTAGAAATAATGCTGGATATGCTGGATATAGTAAAGTTGTATTCAGTATGAACGAAAAACAACAATATTATGTCTCTTTAATTTGTGAAGATACTGGTCAAAATACAACTACAACTAATGAGACATTTACATTACATGCACATGAATATCTATGGTGTCCTCATACATATGAGACTAATAAAGATTATGGTACACATTTAATGTATCCTGCAAGTAGTGCTGCTGGTGGATGCTTAACTGTTGGTACTATTATAAAGATTGATTATTATAAACTTGTTTAATTATGAAAAAAGAAATTAAAATTTTAAAAAGTAATGTTGAGAATATTTGTGTTGACCTTAATCATGAAGGTTTAGGCGTTGTTAAACTTGATAATATTCCTTATTTTGTCCCTAATATTCTTGTAAATGAAAAGGGAAAGTTTGAACTTACAAGAAAAGAAAATGCTAAATTTGGAAACGGTAGTGTTATTTCAAGATTAAATGATAGTAGTTTAAGATGTAATCCTATTTGTAATAAATTCTTAGTTTGTGGTGGCTGTGATTTAATGCATATGAATTATGAAGCACAATTACAATTTAAGAAGAAGATGGTTAATGAAACTTTTAAAAGAATTGGTCATCTAGATTATGAATTTAAGGATATAATTGGAGCTAAAAATTTTTATTCTTATAGAAATAAAGTTATTATTCCATTTTCAAAGAATAGTAAAGGAAAAGCAATATTTGGTTTTTATAAGAAACAGACACATGATATTATTGAATTTAGTAAATGTTACTTACAAGATGATATATTTACTGAGTTTGCTTTATTAACTAAAAATTTATTAAATGAGTTAAATATTGATGTATATGATGAAGTTAATCATACTGGAGTATTTAAATCACTTATGATTAGAAAGACATATGATAATAAATATATGTTAGTCTTTATAGTGTTTAATTATAATAATAAGATTAAAACATCTTTTGAATATATAACTAACGTATTTACTCGTAAATATAATAATATTGAATCTATTATAGTTAATATAAATTCTAGTACTAATAATACTATACTTGGAAATGATTATAATGTTTTATATGGTAAAGATTATTTAATTGAAGACATTTTAGATGTTAAATTTAAAATGAGTCATAAATCTTTCTTTCAAATTAATCATGAACAAACATTAGAACTTTATAAAAAGGCTATTGAGTTTTGTGATTTGACTAAAGATGACATATTAATTGATTGTTATTGTGGTGTTGGTACAATGGGTTTAATAGCATCAAAATATTGTAAGAGTGTTTATGGAATTGAGGTTATTAATGAAGCTATTGATAATGCTAATAATAATGCTTTATTAAATAATATTAATAATTGTAAATTCTACTGTGGAAAAGCAGAAGAAGAGATAAATAATATAAAAGACGCTACAAAGTTAATTGTTGATCCACCAAGAAAAGGATTAGATATTAAACTTGTAAATACTTTATTATTAAGTAATATTAAAAGAATTGTTTATGTTGCATGTGATTGTGCAACTATGGCACGTGATATTTCTTTACTTTCTAGTAAATATACTATTGAAAAAGGTATACTTGTCGATTTATTTCCACAGACTGCCCACATCGAGTCTATCACATTACTAGTTCGCAAGGACGCTTCAATAAAGTTTTCTAAAGTAATAATTTGATTCATAATCGTTGATCAATTCAATTGAAATTTTATCAAAAAGCTTAAATATAAGCAATTTATAGATTATTTTTTTACAATTTTTCTCAAAAAAAAGGATTAAATATGGTATCATAGAAATGATTATTTTTTACGTTGATTAGGAATGTTATATGGAAAATCAAATATTGAAAATAACAATAAAGAATATAAAGGGAACCCAAAATAAAAGTATTAAATTTGACTGTTTAATACCTAATAAAATAAATATTATAGTAGGAAGAAATGGCTCCGGTAAGAGTACATTTGTAAAAGCATTATCGTATCTAAATGGTAAATTCCAATTGGAAGATGAGGATATTTATGGCGATGATGTTTTGAATAATCCGCCAAGTGTTGAGATTGATTATAAAAATAACAATAAAAGTGAGCAATATATTGCGACTATTAAAAGTAATTCTATTAGAGAGAAATTTAATTTTAATGTGATTAATTCTCCCGTATATGCTAAAGATATATCTCAAAACTTTGGTGGATTTAGCTCTAACAAAGCTAAATTAGCTATTAGAGAATATGAAATAATAAAAGTGAAAAAAAGATATGATTTTAATTATTCAATAAAGACTATAAAGAATTACTTTAAAAATGATTGGAAAAAATGTTTGAATAATTTGTCAGAATTGTTTGAAAGTGAAACCTTTCTTTTTGAATATATTGAAATGTTGGATAAGTTAGATGGAATCAGAGTTAATTTATATGTCGATAATATGATTGCATATGTGGAAAAATGTGGGAATAGGACCGCAGATGAGATAAAATCTCATTTAACTGGCACTGCAAATTTAAATGAATTCTTACAAAAACAAACTATTAATGATTTATATTTGTTGTTAAAGAAAGAAAAAGGTAATGCAAATGATGCTGATATTGTTTTTGATATAATCCAACTTCAAAAGTACAAATATGATAAAAATGAATTAAAAAAGCATCTTGCCTTTTTAATAAATAAAAAACAAGTAGAATCTATAAACGAAATATTTAATAGTTTAAATACGACAAATCGTAGAATAATAAAAGTTTCAAAAGATGTATTAATGTTATCTTTGCCAGAAGCAAATAAAGTATCAAATGGCGAACGTGACTTGATGTATTTTATAGCAGCAATGCTTCATTTGATGTATAATCCTTTTAAAACAAAGCTTAATGTTATTGTAATAGATGAAATATTTGATTACCTTGATGGTGCAAATTTGCTTGCTTTCCAATATTTTATGTCATCATTGATTAATGATTGCAAAAAGTATAATTATAAGTATTATTTTATGTTGTTTACACATTTAGATCCTAATTATTTTAAGAATTTCATTTTAAATAAAAATGTTAAAGTGTCATATTTTGATACGCCACTATTATCTGAAGAATCCTCTTATGAGCGAATGTTATATAATAGAGATGATTGTGTTAATAAAGATTTTTTTTCGAAATATTACCTTCACTATCATCCAGATGACTATACTGCAACTAATGAAAAGCTATGCGATTTTGAAAAAGATTTTGTTGAGGAATATCCAAATTCAAAATTGTTTATTCAGTCTTGCATAAATGAATATAATAAATATATGAACTCAGATAAATATAATATATTTATGTTATGCACATTAGTTAGAATTGCTTCTGAAAAGATATTATATAGATTGTTAGATAACAAATCAAGACAACAATTCTTAGATAAAAATGGTCCGAATAAAATAACTTACGCCGAAGAAAAAATTGAAATACCAGATGTAGTTTATTTTGTAAAAACTTTTTATAATGAAGCCGAGCATCCAAAAAAAGAAGGTGTTGATTCATTGAAAAACAAGTTATACTTGAGAATTAATACTTTAGCGGTAAAAAAATTAATTAAAGAGGTAATTGACATTTCACAAATTATCCAAAATATATAGTTGTTAATTGGTGGAGTACTTCTAAAAACTTCGGAGCTCACGTTGAAACCATATTTTTTTTAACCTTAAAAACTCACAAATAATCAAAATTTAAACAAAAATATAGGGAAAATGCCCATTTTAAATCAAAATAATCAAAAAATGATGAAGATGAGCTCTTTCTTTTTAAAAGTTTATCAGCATTATAATGTTTTCAATTTAGGGTTGAAGCAATAAAACGAGATGTACGAGGGAACATATTGAAGGCAATTATCAGCACTAAAATGACAAATTAGTTGATACAAGACTATGGTGGATGGAAACATAAAAATGGCAAAAATTGGCTTAAAATCAGCACTTTTTATATTGATATGGCTGATGTGTTGACCAATAAATCTATACTATGTTTGAGACTACTCAGCATTTTATGAATTTAAAAAATGAGATTTTTTTCAAAAACTATTTTTAGATATGTTACTTGAGGACATAGGGGTGAAAGTGAATATAATGCTGATGAAGTATTTTGTTTTTTTAGTTTTGAAAAAGCGAAATAAATTGCTCTAATTAATGGGAAAACATTTTATAAAGTGATATAATATGATATGTGAATTGGAGGTTGATGATAATGAATAAATGGGAATTAACAAGATATCTTATTGATGCTAAAAAGTGCGTTGATAATATAATGTTTATTTCATTGAATATAGAGTCATTAACCAATCTTTTAGTTAGAGATATAGTAGATGATAAACTTAGAAAGTTTTATATTAATTTAAAAGTAGTCTATGATAAATGTATTTCAAAAGAAAAACGTAAAATACTTGCAAATGAAGATTTCATTTATAGAGACACATGCACTGAAAGGGATAAAAATTATGCTCATAAAGATGATAATTATATCTCTTCAGATTTTAATTCATTAAATGAAGTTGTAGAAGTTTTAAAAATAAGAATAATCCATTGTTTTGAATTATGCAAAGATAAATTGCCAGATGTTATTACATTAGATTTTATCGACTATGATAGAGATTTATATCGCCTTATTAATGGTATAAATTATGCAAAAGAACAAGAATTAATGAAGCAACAACACCCACATTATGGTGATAATAGTGATTTTGTTTCTGATGGTAATAACGTTGTTGCAAAAAAAGTATTTTATGATACTGAAGATATAAAGAAGATATCAAAAGTTGAAGACTATACAGTAATTTTAAATGCTGGGTTAACTGTTCGAGAAGGAATCCAAGAAATGCAAGATGGATGTATCAGAATAAATGTTCTTTTTAATCAAAATATGTGGGCAACCCCTAATATGGATGTAATAAATGAGATGAAAAAAATGATAGAAGAGCATCCAGAATTACCATTTTTATATTAATACGGAGGTTTGACAATGAAACAAATTGACTATCCAAATGCAATTAGAAAATTAAGAGCAAAATTTAATATATCACAACAAGAACTAGCTGATTTGCTTGGTGTGTCTTTTCCATCTGTTAATAAATGGGAGAATTGACATTACGAACCAACTATAATTGCTAAGGTAAAATTAGAAGAATTATTCAAAGAAAACAACATAGACGTTGAGGAGAAGAAATAATGACAAAGTTTAAATTTATAGATTTATTTGCTGGGATTGGTGGATTTCATATTGCAATGGATAACATTGGAGGGGAATGTGTTTTTGCTTCGGAATGAGATGACGATCGCAGAAAAACATGTACTGCTAACTTCAGTAAAACATCTAACAATATTTTCACTAATGGAGAGCCAAATGAGTATTTTGTTGGTGATATAACAAAAGTTGTTCCAAATGATATACCTAATCATGATGTGATTTGTGCAGGCTTTCCATGACAACCATTTTCACAAGATGGCTATAAACATGAAATGAAACTACAAGAGATACTTTTTCCTGCTACTATATAAGATTTAAGCTAAAGGAGTTGCAAAATCATGAAAGAGTTTTTTGAGAAAGTTTTTGATATACATAGTGCTATTGGGAAAATATGTACATCTATATGTATTGGCGTTGTATTATCTGCTGTTATTGGTTTAATTATAGGTACAACAAAGATTGCTAAAAAAGATGATGTTGTTGAAACAAATTATTTTCTAAATGAAAAAGCGCTAGTTCATAATGAAAACTATAATGTGATTGTTAATAATGTTGAAAATTTAGATACAATTAATGTAAATAATAAGAAGGGATTATCTTCAGATGTCAATGGATATTTTATTTGCATTAATTTGACTATTTTGCAACCAAATGAAAGCAAATTAAAACCACATAAAATTGATAAGAACGATTTTAAACTAAAAGATCATACTGGTGTTTATTTGCCTCTAAACGATATTATGGGTGCAGTTGGTTGGGATGCAATCAATGTTCATATTGATGATAAAGATGGTGGACACGTAATGAGTTCAACTGATTTTTCAACAACTAAAGCATATGAAGATTATAAGTATATTGGATATGAAATTAGTCCAGGAGTGTTAGAAACTTTTGATATATATTTCAAGATGGATAAATTAATTGATGTTACTAAAGAATTGATAGTACTAGAAGTGGATTTTTATACTGGCTCAAATAATTATAAAAAAGGAACTGACATTGTTTTATTGAAAAGTCCTTTTAAAGAAAATGATAAAACACCTACAACTGATACAACACCAAAAGAGGATGTTGAAGATATGAATAAAACAATAGAACTTAAAATAAATAATACAATAGTTAATGTTTACTGGATAGATAATGAATCAGTAAAAGAATTAAAGAAATTAGCTAGTAACGGATTAACACTTAACCTAAGTGAATATGGTGGATTTGAACAAACTGGTTCAATTGGTTATACTCTACCATCTAATGATTCTAGAATTGATGTAGTACCTGGTGATATAGTTTTATATAATTCTAATCAGATATCAATCTTCTACAATAACTCTAATTGGTCTTATACAAAACTTGGTCATATAAATTTAAGTGATAGTGAATTAAAAGAATTATTAAGTTCAGAGGAACATATCACAATTACACTAACTTTAAAGTAGATAAATAGATTGATATGTTTCCAAAAACTAGTGATAAATGCCTATTTTGTCAGCACTACAATTGTCGCACACCCTGAAAATGGGGATTTTGTCAGCATTTATCTTAACCGCATTCATATAGAGTCTATCACATTACTAGTTTGTAAAGATAAATAATAAATTTAAAAAAGTGGCTTAAATCCTAGGCTTTTGGATTTTTGAGTCACTTTTTTATTTTCTTTTTTTAAAATTATGGTATAATATATAATACTAAAAGGAGAGTATAATTATGAGTGAAAATATAGATAATGTTATTACCATAAAGAATCTATATAAATCTTATGGTAGTGTAAAAGCTGTCCAAGATTTATCATTTATGGTAAAACGAGGTGAATTGTTTGCTTTTTTAGGCGTTAATGGTGCCGGTAAATCTACAACTATTTCTATGATTTGTGGGCAACTTGCTAAAGATAGTGGAACAATCACTGTTTTAGGAAAAGATGTTGAAAAGGATTTTGATAGTATTAGTAGAAAAATAGGTGTTGTTTTTCAAAGTTCTATTTTAGATAAGAAACTATCTGTTAAAGATAATTTGAAGAGTAGAGCAACACTTTATGGAATTAATGGTAAAGATTTTGAAAATAGATTAAACGAATTAACTAATATGTTTGATTTGAAAGATCTTTTAGATAGACAACTTGAAAAGTTATCTGGTGGTCAAAGAAGAAGAGTAGATATTGCTAGAGCATTATTACATGATCCTGAAATCTTAATTCTTGATGAGCCTACTACTGGTTTAGATCCTCAAACAAGACAATTATTGTGGAATTCAATATATAAATTAAGAAAAGAAAATGGATTAACTGTATTCTTAACTACTCATTATATGGAAGAAGCAGCTGATGCTGATTATATTATTATTCTTGATTCAGGTAAGATTGTCGCTGAAGGAACACCACTTTCATTAAAGAATAGTTATGCTGGTGACTATGTTGTTATTTATAATTCGAATGATGAAACTATTAAATCACTTGGTTTACCTTATACAAAGATTAGAGATGCATATAAAATTAAAGTTTCTAATACTAAAGAAGTAACTGATTTGATTGTTAAAAATCCTGATGTGTTTACTGATTATGAGGTTACTAAAGGTAAAATAGATGATGTATTTATTGAGGTTACTGGTAAAGTTTTACAAGGAGGTAATCAATAATGAAAACATTATATAATATAGTTATTAGAAATTTAAAGATGTTTTTTAAAGATAAAGCAATGTTCTTTTCATCTTTAATTACACCTATGATATTACTTGTTTTATATGGCACATTTCTTTCTAATGTTTATGAAAGTAGTTTTAATTCATCATTACCAAATACTTTTAATATTAGTTCTAAGTTAATTGATGCAACTGTTGCAAGCCAACTTGTTTCATCTTTACTTGCTGTAACATGTGTTACTGTATCATTTTGTTCAAATTTATTAATGATTCAAGATAAAGCTAATTTATCAATTGAAGACTTTAAAATAGCTCCAGTTAAACGTTCTATATTAGCAGCTGGATATTATATTGCTTCAGCTATTAGTACATTAATTGTTTCATTTACTGCTTTAGGAGTATCATTATTATATTTATTAACTCAAGGATGGTATTTAACATTAGGAGATGTTTTATTCTTAGTTCTTGATGTATTCTTATTAACATTATTTGGTACTGCTCTTTCATCTTGTATTAATTTCTTTTTAAAAACTAATGGTCAAGCATCTGCAGTTGGTACTATAGTTAGTGCTGGTTATGGTTTCTTATGTGGAGCTTATATGCCTATTGCTTCTTTTGGTGCAGGATTACAAAAGTTCTTAATGTTTTTACCTGGAACTTATGGAACTAGTTTAATTAAGAATCACTTAATGAGTGGAGTTTTTAAAGAAATGGGAAATGTAGGATTTCCTAGTGAAGTTATTGAAAATATAAAAGATGGTATTGATTGTAATATTTATTTCTTTGATAATAAAGTATCACTTTTAGTAATGTTTATTGTATTATCATTAAGTGTTATTTTATTTACTTTTGTGTTTGTTTTATTTAATATTATAAATAAAAAACATCTTAAAAAGAATTAAAAATGAGGCTTTTAAAGCTTCTTTTTATTATATTTATGGTATAATATAAATATAGAATAATCTTATTATGGTGATATTATGAAAAAAATGGTACT
>JAEEJT010000194.1 GCA_016282055.1 Bacilli bacterium | reverse complement strand
TGACCTTTGTGATAATATGTTTATTTTATTTTGTAAAGCAATAGATGAATTTGAAACAAGTTTTAAATAATTTTCAAGAAAAGAAGTATCACTAAACGCTTTTAAAATATTATCTTTTGTAAAATAAATGACTGTTGATGCTTTTTTACAGATGGCACTACCTAGATAAATGGGGTTATCACTAAAAAGTAGATATGTACCAAAGAATCCATTATCATCAATGTGATTAATTTCATATTCATTTTCGCCATATGTATTAGTCACAATAGAAATAGAACCACTTTCTAGGAAACCTATTTTAGTGCAAATATCTCCATCACTAAAGATGATATCTCCCTTTTTATATTTCCTTATTACATATAATTTTTTATCAATATTTGTATTATTAAAAACAATGTGCATAATATCTCCTAACTGTAACATATGTTACAATATTTAATATTATAATATGATATAATATTTTTGTCAAGTGAGGTATATATTATGAAAATAAAAAAATTATTTAGTTTATTATTTTTAATTGTTTTAGTTTTTGCGTTTTTCGGTTGTGAAAAGAAAGACGAAAAAACTTACAAAGTAATTTTACCAAGTGGAACACCATTAATTGCTTTTGGCGCGCTACTTGATGATGAGAATTTTAATGTTGAAATAGTTAATGGTAGTGATCCACTACAAGCTGCTTTTGTTGGTGGCGAATATGATATTATTGTTGCGCCATTTAATCTTGGTGCTAAATTATATTTAGCTGGTAAATCTAAATATCTAATAGATGCAATTATTACTACTAATAATACATATCTAATCAGTAAAAATGAATATGCGTCATTAAATGATATTAAGGATAAAAAAGTTTTAGCATATGGCGCTGGTTCAATGCCTTTTGTTGGAGTAAAAGCTTTATCAGATGATTTAAGTTTGAATCTTAATATAACACCATTAAATAGTGGCGTTGCGGACGTTGCTGCTTCATTCTTAGCACAAAAAGAAGATTATGATTTATATATGATGGCTGAACCAAATCTAACAATACTAAAAGATAAAACTGAATTATTCTATTTTGATGTTGCAAAAGAATTAAATAAAACATTAGTTCAAGCGTGTTTATTTGTAAATCCAGAATCTAATGTCAGTGATGTTGTATTAAATAAGATTCAAAACAACATTAAATCTTTAAACGACAAACCAGAAGAATATGCAAAAGAAGTATTAAATAAAAATGAATTCTTTGCTAAACTTGGAGAAGATAATTTAAAGAAATCTATTCCAAATTGTAATATTGTATATAAAAAAGCAATTGATAATAAAGATATTGTAAATAGTACATATGAACTATTAAATAAATATGTTCCAAATTTATTAAATGGATCTAAACCAGATGAAGGATTCTTTAATAAATAAAAAACAAAACATTTTCTTTTTCTTAGGGATTTTTACAATTCTTTTAGTATGGTTCATATGGACATTAGTTGACCAAAATATCTTTTTTCCGAAGATTGATGAAGTAATAATTGATATAGGTAAATTATTAAGTGAAGGAAAGAATCTTTTAATTATTCTTTACACATTTTTGAAAGTTATTGGCTTAATTACAGTCGCATTTATTATTAGTTTTTTATTTGCATTACTTGCATATAAATTTATTTCATTTAGATCATTTATTAGTCCAATGATTGCCATAATGCGCTCGACTCCTGTAGCTTCAGTCATACTAATATTGATATTGCTTATTGGATCAAAGTTAGCACCAATCTTCATTTCGTTACTAGTCATTGTGCCAATTGCTTATGAAAATATATATGCAGCATTTATTAATGTTGATAAAGATTTAATTGATGAAGCAAAACTAGTATCAAATATTAACTTAAAGATTATCTTTAGTGTTTTTGTGCCAGTTTCTGCTAATTATTTGATATCAACTTTGTTATCATGTTTTGGACTAGCTTTAAAAGTTCTTGTCATGAGCGAAGTATTAACGCAAGGAAATATGACAATTGGTGGCAGTATTCAAATAGCAAAAGCTACAATTGATATTACAAGAGTATTTTCTTGGAGTATTATATTAGTTATTATTGTATTAACTGTGGAATTTTTTATTAAAAAAATAAAAAAGAATATTTAGTAACAGAAGGTGACTTATTGTCACCTTTATTTTTATACTTAATTATGATATAATTTTAAAAATCATTTAGAAAAAACAATACTTTATTTGTTTTATATATGGAAAGGGAAATTTATATGACTTCAAAGGAACTTGATGTATTGGTTCGGAAGTATCTAAAAGGGGATAGTTTTGCATTTGATGAAATTTATAATGAAACGCAAACATCAGTGTATTTATCCATAAGAACCTATTTAAAGGATCAACAAATAATCGAAGATTTAATGCAAGATACATATGTACGAGCTATTCAAAATATAACTAAATATAAACTTGGTACTAATTTTAAAGCATGGATATCTTGCATAGCTAGAAATATTGCGATTAATTATTACAACAAGGAAAAGAAAGTTGAACTTGTGGAAATTGATAATCCAATATTAAGTGTTGAAAATAGTGATTCAAAACTTGATTATTATTTAAGTTTTTTAGAAGGTGTAGAACGAGATATTGTGATATATCATATAGTTCTAGATATGAAATTTAAAGATATTGCGAAAATTGTGGAATTACCACAGAGCACAGTTTTTGCAAAATACAAAACTGCGATTGAGCATATAAAAATTAATCTTTAGGGGATGATATAATGACACTAAAAGAAAAGAAAATAAAAGAAGATATTCTAAATGAAATCGATGTTCCAAATGTTTTAAGCAAAGTTAGACCATATGCCCAGGAACAAAGTACTGAATTTGGAAGTAAAAAAATTAGATATTTTAGTTTATCAAAAATACTTACAGCATCATTTGCTGGATTAGTAGGTGTTATTGCTTTAATAATTTTAATACAAAATGGCTTTAGTAAAAGTAATTTTTTAGATATGTCAGAAAAAAGCTATGAAGTTGGGGAAAATAGTGGTAAAGACTTTAGCTATGATAATGAACCGGGCCTAAATCCACAAGCGCCTGGAAACGAAACCTCTAACGATGACACAAAAGAATCACAAAAAGATCTTTATAATTATTACTCAGGTGTTGTTGGTAATAAATTATCAGAAGAAAAAATAAATAATTATTATTTTGAAATAAAGCAATATATGAATGAAGGAAAAACTAAAGAAGAAATAATTGAAATATATGAAGAAGAAAATAGTGAAATTGACCAAGAAAGTATTGAAACAATATATGCTTATATAAACGACAATAATTAAGAAAAGGCGCTTATTTAAAGGCGCTTTTTTTATTGCGTTAAATGATAAAAAATGTTATAATTGACATAAAGAATAATAAAAGAGGGACCATTATGAAAAAATTATTTTTAGTTATTGTTTTAATTTTTACATTTGTTTTATTTGGATGTGAAGAAAAAGTCGATAAAGATAGTATAGTTGAAGAAGCATTAAATTCAATAACAATACTAAATGAATATGATTCTGATATTGATTTATTAAAAGAATTAGACATTAAAGGTTATAAAGTTACTTTTGAATGGAATTCTAATAATATTGCCATTTCTTCAGATGGCAAAGTAACAAGATCATCAAATGATACTGAATGTATTTTAACTGTTAAGGGATCATTAGATGAAATATCTAAAGAAAAGACATTTAACGTAGTAATCAAAGCAAAAGAAATTGATATTGATAAAGCATTAGATGACTTAATTATTCCTGAAAAGATTGATAAAGATATAAATTTAAATACAAAAATTAATTATGAAGGTTTAGAAATTAATTTAAGTTGGCAAATTGAAAAAGTTGGAACTGATAGTCGAGCCAATATTGATAATAATGGTAAAGTAACTTTACCAATTGAAGACGATACAGAATTCTTAATTACAGTAACTGGAACATATGAAAACAAAACTGTTGAAAAGAAATTTAATGTTACATTAAAATCTTTAAAAACTATTTGTAAAGAAGCTGCAGCTAAATTAAATGTACCAAAAGAAATTAATGATGATATCGAACTTGCTAGTGAGATCGATGGAATAGATGTTGAATGGTATAGTTCAAATGAAGCAGTTTTAGCTAAAAATGGTAAATGTTCATATGTAACAGAAGCAAGAACAATAAAACTTGAAGCCGGTCTTGCGATTGATTATGAAGAAGATGGTGAAACACAAACATATTTTTATGATGCTTCATATCGAGTTACAGTTTTACCTTATAGTTTTGAAAAGCGTGTTAATTTAGTTAAAGATAGTATTGATATTGAAAAGAAGATATATACAAGAATTAATCTTCCATCAAAACTTGATTATAATTTAGTTTGTCGCTGGGAATCAAAAAATAAAGAAGTATTAGATGATAATGGTGTTGTAAAAGCACCTAGTGTTGATACAAATGTTACATTAGAGCTAACTATCATTGATGAACTTGATAATAACAATCAAGCTAAGATTAATGTAGAAGTTTTAGTTTGTGCAACAATAGATAATGAAGAAGAATTAGATTTCTTCTATCATAACATTATTGATTACACATCTAAATATAGCAGTAGTCATCTAAAGAATTTAAAATTTAATGATAAAGGTAAAGTAGTTCTTGATGATAATGCTTTAACTGGTACATATGAATCAAGAATATTCCATACTAGAAAATTCAAGAGTTTAGTTGGTTCTTGGTCTTGTATAACAAGTCCTGATGCTACAATTGAACTTGAGATTAGTATTTTAATTAATGGCACATGGTCTAAATATTATACATATGGTGTTTGGGGCTTAGGTAAGACTAATACATATTATAATCAAACAGATTCAGCCACAAATAGTAAAATGAGTGTTGATGAAATAATTGTTAATAGTGGGGATGCTAATGCTTGTAAGTACCGTGTCACATTAAAGAGAAAAGATTTACAAACATCAAGCCCAGTTTTATCGCTTGTTTGCTTAGCACTTGATATCAGTGAAAGTGATTATAGTTATCCTGTCGATGTATCAAGCCTACCAAAGAGTATTGATAATGAAATTCCTAAATTATATCAATATGATGTTCCTGGTATTGGTGGATCTATTTGTAGTGCGACTACTACTACAATGCTTCTAAAGTGGAAAGGATATTCATTCACTGATAAAGGAAAAACATATGAACACGAATATATTGCATCACTTGTTGCTGACCCTGGTCATAATAGTCCAACATATGGTAACTGGAGTTACAATATGGCTGTTGCTGGCGCATATGGTGATAATGCATATGTTGCAAGAATGTATTCTTGGGATGAAGTTAGATATCATCTAGCAACCGTTGGACCAATGGG
>JAEEJT010000193.1 GCA_016282055.1 Bacilli bacterium | reverse complement strand
TTACTATAACTGGAGCTTGTGAGTATCTTCATTATATTGCTGGATTAACAAGTAAAGAAGAATTTAATAGATTAAAAAATACAACAAGTCCTTATTTTGATTGTGAAGTATATGATAAGTCTGTTAGATTTTCTGGCCCTAGATATACTTTATTTGATGAAAATCCTTTAAGTTTTGAAACTATTGAAAAGAGTATGATACTTTGGCATAATGTGAATTTAATTTCACGTAGTGTTCCTCATGGTATGAATACTAATGCTTTTATTACAATGTTATTTGATACGTATATAAAAGCAAACGCTGGTGCGTTAGCTTTTATTGGAGCAGATTATGCAACACTTCCTGTATCTTGGATGAGAGGATCTTTAGATTATGATTCTCTTATGACTATAGGTGGATGGGGAACTATTCATGAGTTTAATCACCATTTTCAAAAGTTAGGATGTAATGGTAATACTAATGAAGTAACTAATAATGTAATGAATTTTATTGAATATATATTATTCACTCGAATAACTGAATATAGAGATTATAGTAATATTAGTCATGGACTTGGTTTAGATAGTTTAGAAGGAATAAATTATTATAATCAATATAGGTCTTATATTGATTCAAGTACTAACGAGTTAATAAAACTTAATACTGAAAAGGGATATGGTTTATTAGTTGAAAACTTTGGTCCTGATCTAATGCTTGATGTATTTAGATATCAAAATGGTGTTACTACAGTTGATAGTTTCTATAAGGCATTAACTGAAGTTATTCATATGGACTTTGAATTTTTATTTAAAGAGTTGTGGCATCTTGATGTTAGTAGTGATGTTGTTAGTTTAATGAAACAATATAACTATAAAACATATGTTCCAATTGGTTCTTTTTATTCTTCAAGTTTTAGTTTTCTTGATATTAATAATAATTCAAACCATGCATTACCGTATATATGTGAATCTGGTCTTATTATTGACTTTAATAGTGATATTAAAACACTTAGTGATTATAACATTGAAATTGTATCAATAACTACTCCTTTATATGGTAGATTAATACAAATGGATTCTAATATTTATAGATATGAAACAAACGTTGATAGTATTGATTCTTTTATTGTTCGAGTAAAAGTATTTAAGGATAATTATGAAGAATATATTGATATTACATATTCACTTAATCCAATTAATACTGGAGTATGTGTTGAAACATATAAGTATTCTTCTATTTCTTATAGTAATGTTAAAGAAGCTATTAATAATAATTTAAGTGGATATAATACTGTTTTAACAAAATATCAAACAGGACAAAGAGTTACAGGATGTAATACAAATACTATTGTTAAATCATTTGGTAAGTTTATTGTTAATGAAACTGGATCATATCAAATTTGTTATAGAGGTGGAAGAGGTAGTTCTGTTTTATATTGTTCTATTAATAGTAATAATAATTATGAATTATTTGGTGAGATTGAAATTAATCAATCTAATTATCAATTGAATGCTAAAGCTAATAAATTAATTGACCTTCAAGAAGGAGATATTGTTTATTATATTTTGTATATACTTCCAACTTCAGATAATGCTAGTTTAGAGATAGGACTAGCATATCCAAATAATTTAAATAATGTTATTAAACATCCTGATGAATATTTTGTATCTCAATCAAAAGATTTTAATACAAACAATAAATCTTATGAATTAAGAAATAATTTTATATCTTTAAGTGATTATTTATTAACATATAGTAATAGTATATTTAGTGTTACTAGTAATGAGTTTGTCCCATGGGATAATAGTATTAATAATGATTTAAGTAAGATATTTGATGGAAATGATAGTACATATGCTCATTCTCAAAGAAATGTATACATATCAGAAACTAATTTTGTTGATTTGATTATTAATATGAGTGAAGTAATAAGCTTTAATGAAATGAGATATGGAGGAAGAACTAATGGAACACCATATCAAGTTCCTGTATCTTTTGATATGTATATTTTTAAAAATGGTGAATATGTTTTATATAAAGAGTACAGAAATATTCCAGTTACTCAATATGAAATAGTATTAAAATTTGATGAAATTATTACAACGAATTCAATAAAACTTCATATTATTAAAACAGATGGAGTATATTTAGCTATTGCTAGGATGAGTTTTGACATCGAATTTGTTTCATATGATTTAAGTAGTATAAACTATTATGGAAATATTAATATATCTTATGAAGCTTCTCCTTATGGATATGTATATGAATTATTACCATATTCATATTTAGAATATGAATTTACAGATTTTATTATGTTAGGTATTAATAATCTTAATGATGTTATTGTATATATTGATGATATTGAATACAATCCAAGTGTCATATATTCATATGATTTATATACATTATATAACTTTATTAAAGAAGGAACACATACTTTAAAAATAGTTAATAAAAATAAAACAATAAAACTTTATGATATTATAAAGTTAAAATAAGAAGTCTTAAAAAAAAAGACTTCTTTTTCTTTACATAAATATTACAAAATGTTATAATTATGTTGAGGTGATTATATGAATAAACTTTTGCAATTTGGTATTTATGGTATAAAGAACATAGAAAAGTTAGTTACTATAGATCTATGTAATCAAACTATTGAAAGAGGAATAAAAGGAATTAATAATGTTAAAGGTATATTTGGTTATAATGGTTCTGGTAAGAGTGCATTATTAACAGGTATTTATTATTATAAAAATATTATTTGTTCTCTTGATTATTTAATTCAAAATAATACAAAAGATAGTCTTAGTAAATTAATAAATTATAAGACAAATGAAATGTATATATCTATGAAGTTTGAGTATGAACAAAATAAAGTTATTAATCACATCATTAAAATAAAAAAAGATATATTAATTAATGATTACATTATTAGTTATGAAAGCATTGGAATATCTAGTGGAAGAACAATAAATGATAGTTATGATATTATATATGAATTTAATTCTTTAAATACTACATTTTTAGAAGGATTTAATAATGATATATATAGTTTTAGTCAAAGTGATTTAATACACAATTCAATTATTAATCTTGTTCTTAAAAATATGCTTTTAAATAAGAATTATTATAATAAGTTAAGTCTATTATTACCTTTTGATAAGATAGTTTTAAAATTATATTCTTTAATTAATAATATTAATGTATTTTTAAATGATTCTGATTTACATAATACTTATAAGTTTGATATTAATGTTATAAAAGAATTTATGAATAAAGCTAATTATGCTTTAGATAACTTAGAATTATTTAATTACTTAGATGATGAAGTCATAAATAAAACTAATTATAATTATTACTTAAGTGAAACAAAGAAGATGTTTAAGTTTATTAAACTATTTAAACCTGATTTAAAGAAAATTGAATTGAGATATAGGGAAGATGGTAATAATTATCATATTAAAAAATTATTTATTTATGATAGTTATAAAGTAGAGTATGAGTATGAATCTTCAGGAATAAAACAACTTGTTAAGTTATATTCATTTTTAGATAATTGCAGTAATGGTGGAATTGTATTTATTGATGAAATAGATACTAATTTAAATTCGATGTATTTTGAAAAACTTGTTTTATTCTTTAAAAAGTATGGTCAAGGTCAGATAATTTTTACAACACATAATATTGAGACTATGAAGGCATTAAAAGATCAATATGGGTCTATTGTTGTACTAGGGAATGATTGTAATTTAGATATCTGGGTAGGCAAAGGTAATAGATCTCCTATGAGTGATTATTCTAATGGGAATTTTTTAAATTCACCAATGAATATTGAAGATTTTGATTTTATTAATGTTTTTTTAGGTGAGTAAACATGTATCAATTAATCTTTGTTATGGAAACTACTACATCAGCAAAAACCGACTGGATGTATATAAAAAAGACAATAGATTTTTATTATAAACCTCGAAGTTTTTCATTAGAAAAAGTATTTTCAAGAACAAAACCAGAATTAATAAAACAAGATAAAAAGATAAACAAGATAATTTCTAATAGTGTAAGAAAATCAATTGTTTTTATTTGTGCAGATTACGATCGAGATGAAGAAATAAATAATTTAATTATAAAGTATTGTAACGATAATAATTATAATTTAATTTGGATGAATTTAGATATAGAAGATGTATATTTAGGCAAACAAGTAAGTGATAAGAATAAATTGAAAGAAGCAATTAATTTTCAAAGGAAAAGTGAATCAATTTTAAAAGAGTTAAATAATTTGGATTGTAAGAACCCACTAATTAAACGACATTCATCGAATATATTATTTGTATTAGATAAATATATTGAAAGAATTTAAATAATATATTGAAGACATTAAAATTATGTGATAACATATAGTCAAAGAGTTAGGAGGAATCAAATATGGCTTTTTGTAGTAAGTGTGGAAAAGAATTAAAAGAAGGAGAGAATTTTTGTCCCGATTGTGGAACAAAAGTAGGTGGTAGTTTTACTGAAAATAGATCTGAAGATCTTAATCGTTTTATGAGTACTGAAAGAGAAGGTTATGAAACTTCTCCTTATAGTAGATTAGTTGCTGCAATACTTGCTTGTCCATTAACTTTAGGTTTAGGATTATTAGGAATTCATTTATTTTATTTAGGAAATACTAAACGTGGATTAACTTATTTATTAGTTACTATTTTATTAGGTTGGTTAGTAATTCCACTATTTGTTATTTTCGTATTAGCATTAATTGATTTTATTAAAATATTAACTGGTGATTACGTTGATAGTCAAGGTAGAAGCGTATCTAAATGGTAATAATTAAACTCTTGCTTTTATAGCAAGAGTTTTTTTAATGGAAATATTTATAAAAAAACATTATCCTTTTTTTTTGATTTTTAATGTCATACAAAATATGATATAATATTAATAGAGAGAAAATTATTTTAAGAAAGGATATATATGATTAAAAAAAGAATTATTTTATTAGTTTTATTTGTTTTTTCTTTGTCTTTTTTTGTTAGTTGTGAATTATTTAAAGATCCTAATAATACTGAAGATAAAACAAAAGAAGAAGAATTTTATGATTTTGCTAAAGCAAGTGGATATAATGGTTCTTATGATGACTGGATTGAATCAATAAAAGGTGTTGGAATTAAAAATGCTTCTATTGAAAACAATAAGCTAATTATTACATTAACAGATGATAGTGTAATTGATGCTGGTAATTTAAATAGTGGAAGTAATGGTAAGAACGCTTATGAACTTGCTTGTGATGCTGGTTTTACTGGAAGTGTTATTGAATGGTTAGATTCTCTTAAATCTGATAGTATTGGTAAAAGTGCATATGATCTAGCTTGTGATAATGGTTTTAATGGTACTATTGATGAATGGTTAGAATCTCTTAATGGAAGAGATGGAAAGAGTGCATATGATATTGCTTGTAGTAAAGGTTTTAATGGCACAGTTAATGATTGGTTAAACTCATTAAAAGGTACTAATGGAAAGAGTGCTTATGAGATATATAAGCAATATAATACAAGCTATAATAAGAGCGAAGAAGAATGGATTAATGATTTAGTTAATGGTACTTTAAAACAAACTGTTAAATATACTGTTACATTTGATTCTAATGGTGGAAGTAGTGTAGCTAGCCAGTTAGTTGAAAGTGGTAAAAAAGTTCTCAAACCTAATAATCCAACAAAGAGTATGTGTACTTTTGAAGGTTGGTATATTGGTGATGAAAAATGGAGTTTTATTGGTTATACTGTAACTGAGGATATTACATTAGTTGCTAAATGGAGTTATAGTGAAGCATCTATTTCTTTAACTTTACCAAGTGAAGCTTATTTGTTTGATGAAGTAGATTTTAGTGTAGTTAGTACTGGAGATTATACTTTAGAGTTTAATCCTGCTAATGCATGCACTATTAATGATAATAAACTTGTAATTAATACTTATGGAACTATAAAAGTAAAAGCAGTTTATAATGGACTTAATTTATATGATGAAAAGACTATTAATGTTAATGCTAAACCATGTTATGTTAATAAAACTGGTTATGATTCATTAACTTTAGCATATCAAGCTGCAAGTAATGGAGATAGTATTTTATTAACTGGTGGAACCTATAGTGATGATTTAACTATAAATAAGAATAATATAACATTGTATTCTTATAATATCACTAAAGAATTTGCAGATTGGACTAATATTAGTACATTAACAGGTACTATTACACTAGCTAAAGGTCTTAATGGTTTATCTATTAGAGGATTAAAATTTAGTAGTAATAGTCAAATTAAGAATACTATGGGTGATGAAGGTACTACAGAGAACCCAACATTTAATATTTGTAATTTTGCTTTTGAACATAATTACGTTGAAAGTAATAATACTGGAAATGGATTTATAAATTTTGTTGCTGCAAGTTGTAACTATAGTAAAAATATGTTTATTAGAAATAATCATTTTACATCATTAGATGGTAATGATGCATTATCAATGGTTTATATTGATAATGTATGTAATTTATATTTTATTAATAATACATTTGATTATATTACTTCAACGTATTGTTTAAGAATTTATGATACAACTAAAGGTTTATCAGGACAACAAAATGTTATTAATAATAATACATTTACAAATGTAAATGATGCGATATCTATTAATTATTTAACTAGTATTTATAATTCTCAACGAGCATCTACTGAGATTAATGGTAATAAGTTTACTAATTGTGATACATGTATATACGTTGGTAGACCAAATTTGACTTGTAGTAATTATAAATATTATGAAGTATGTGCTAATGAATTTGATAACTTTGAAAATGGAATTATAATTGAAAGAAATATAGCTTTAACTCATATTGTATGTAATGATAATATATTCTATAGTGTTCCTACTAATATGTATTTTGATTATGTTAATGAAAATGTTGTTAAAGTTGATGCATGTGGAAATCTATTTTATAATAATAATAGTTTAATTACACCTAATAGTAATAAGATTAATTCTGCATTTATGTATAGTTCTTTAGATAGTTTAGATAAAGTTTATAGATATAATGAAATTGAATTAAGTAATGATGCTACTATTTATGTGTTTGTTAATGAAAGTGTATCTATTGATAGTTACATTGATTTATCAACATATGCTAAGACATTATTATATTCTTACACACCAAACAGTTTCTTTAGTGTAGATGAAAGTGGTACTGTTAAGGGATTAAGTGTTGGTAGTGGATATGTTACATTAATTAGTCCATATAATAATTCTACTTGTAGAGTAAATATAAATGTTATTCAAACTTATCAAGAAGTTGAATTTGATACTGAATTTAATGGAAATTTATTTATTAATGAGACGTTAGATTTAAATGCTAGTGTTAAAGGAACAAGTGGAACTATTACTTATGAATCAAGTAATACTAATGTTTGTACTGTAAATAATAGTGGTGTAGTTACTGCTAAAGCTATTGGTAGTTGTAATATTATAGCTAGAGTTAGTGGAAGTGAAGTTTATTCATATATTGTTGTTAATGTATGTGATTTTACTAGTGCTGATGAATGTTTGAAATTATTGGCTAGAGCTCATAATTCATATGTAACTAATCAAACTGTAAATTATTCTAATTCATCATCATATCAAAATATAGTTTATTATAGTGTTAATAAATTCTATTTTGGTACTTTACCTGAAATAGAAGTGATGTTGCTTCCTAATGATAATGCTAATTGGGCTCCTAATTCCACAAATAATGTTAAATTAATTACAATTCATGATACTGGAGCTAGTGCATCAACATCTA
>JAEEJT010000192.1 GCA_016282055.1 Bacilli bacterium | reverse complement strand
TTTCTAATATGTTTCTTTTTTGCAAGACCCCTAGCTAATCTTATTATTGGTGATTTAGAAGGTGGCAATACCATGGAAGATGTCACTTTAGTTATTAGATCCATCTCTTTTGCCCTATTAATAATACCAATGTTAAGTATTAAAAGAGGATATCTTCAAGGCCATACTTATATCAAAGAACCATCAATTAGCCAAATCGTTGAACAAATAGTTCGTATTGCCATTATCGTCGTAGGTAGTTATTTATGCGTAAAAACATTCAAATTACCAGTAAAATATGCCATCGTTACTTCAACATTAGCTGCTTTTATTGGTGGCCTAGTAACATATATATATCTTGACATTGTAACTAAAAAGAATAAAAAACAACTAGGATTAGATACTACAGCCGTAAAAAATAAAAGAGAAGATAAAATTATTATCAAAAAAATAATTAGATATTCTATCCCATTTATCATTATTAATTTAGTAAACAATTTAACTAACTTTATTGATATGGTTTTAATTATTAAAACTCTTCCTAAATTAGGATATACCGCTGTTAATACTGAATTTATTGGTAGTGTCTTTACCACTTGGGGTGTCAAAATTAATAATATTATTACATCTATTGCTACTGGTTTAATTATTAGCCTTATCCCTAATATGGTAAAAGACTATAATGAAAAAAACACCAAATCAATGAATCAAACTTTTAACAAATGCTTAAAAATAATCATATTAATCATTACCCCAATTGCCATATTTATGAGCGTTATGTCTAAAAGTATGTGGAATGTCTTTTATATTGATAATAACTTTGGCAACTTAATTATCAAATATAGCATTATTGTAACTGTTTTTGATTGCCTATATATTGTAACTAATTCGATTCTTCAAAGTATTAATGCTGAAAAGATTATCTATAAGAGTGTTATTATTGGCCAGTTAACCAATGTAATCTTAGATATTCCATTAATGTATTTATTTCATAAATTAAATCTTCCAGCATATTATGGCGCTATAACCGCTACTTTAGTATGTTTCGTTCTAGCCAATATTATCAGTATGCATTACTTGAATAAAAAGATGCACCTTGATTACCATGAAACAGTTAAATCAATCCCTAGATTCTTATTGTCAACAATTGTTATCATTGTTATTCTTGAATTATTTAAAACATTCTTACCAATTAATAACCCAAGCAGGTTAACTCAAATGATTAACATTATCATTACTGGTCTTGTATCAGGTGGTATATATCTAATGATGAATTTTAAAAGTATCTGCAGTGTTCTTCCAACAAAATTATTGAAAAGACTTCATATTGAAGAATAACCTTGAAAATAATTGACAAAGTAATTTGTCTATGTTATCATATACTACCAGCAATGAGAAAGGGGAGTATCATGAGTAATAAAGAACAAGAAATTTATAATTATTTGCTAAAATTTAAGACTTTTACCAAAAAAGAATATGAAGAATTATGTAATGAATATGGTAAAGATATTATTTCCAAATTTATAAATGACTTTGTCAGTAAGGCTGATGAAAATCTAAATCAACAAGAAATCGACAAATTTCTAAATAAATATGCAATTTTATTTGACGAAGAAACAGAAACCAATAATAAAACATTTAATAGTTTAAATAATAAATTACCTGAAGCAATAAGCCAATACTTAAGAAGTATGGATGGAATTAAATTGTTTACAGTTGAAGAAGAAAGAAATATTTTTACAAAATTAAAAACAGTCTTACAAGAATTATCAATAATCACTATAGATGATAAAACTTCAATTATTAATATTGATTATCCAACCATATTCATGTCAATTAAAGATGAAAGACAAATAAAATTATTAATTAAATTATTTAAAAAAAGTTATGCCCCTGAAGGAACAAATTATTACGAAAAGATTTTAAATGCCCAAAAAGATCGTGATATCATTGAAAAGTATTTAAAATTATATAATAGATTAGAACATATACCATTAAAAGAAACATTAACTAGCAACTTTAAAGAAATTGATTTTAATGAATATCAGTTATTAGATGAAGCTGAATACGATAAACAATTGAATGACTTAATTGAATTTTTAACTTTATTCAAAGAAATTCAATATTCTAATTTAAGATTAGTTTTTTCAATTGCAAAAAAATATTCTCAAAAAAGAGATGAATTCGCTGATCTTATTCAAGAAGGAAATATAAATGGTTTAACCAAGGCAATTTTAAAATTTGACATTAATAAAGGCTATAAATTTTCAACTTATGCAAATTGGTGGATTATGCAATCTATAACTAGATATAGTCAAAGCCAAGGTACAATTCGTAAACCAGTTCATATGGCTGAAAAAATACGAAAGTATAAAAATATATATGGTAACTTGCAAATGCAACTAGGACGTAATCCAGAGAGAAATGAAATAATAGAAGCTACAGGCTTTACTGATAATGAATGCATTGTGATTGAAAAAGCCATTCTAGAACCTACATCATTAGATACTCCTGTAGGTGAAGAAGATAAATCAAGCCTTATGGATTTTGTAGCCACTGATGATCTTGCTGATGAAGAAGATATTGAAGAACAATATGAAAAAAAAGCAATGAAAGAGGCCCTTGAAAAAGTTTTAAAAACTTTGACACCAAGAGAAGAAGATGTAATAAAATTAAGATTTGGACTAGATGATGGTATCCCATTAACACTAGAAGACATTGGTAACAGATATAGTATAACTAGGGAAAGAGTAAGACAAATTGAAGCTAAGGCTTTAAGAAAATTAAGAAAACCAAATAATGCCAAATATATTAAAGACTTTATGTAATAGAAAGAAGCAATTGCTTCTTTTCATCTTGACATAAACTAAAAAGAAATATACAATTATAAT
>JAEEJT010000191.1 GCA_016282055.1 Bacilli bacterium | reverse complement strand
TCTTGATATTATCGCTGAAGGTGTTGAAAATGAAAAACAACGTGACTTATTAAATAAGATGGGTTGTGAGATTATACAAGGATTCTTTATTAGTAAAGCTATTCCAAGTAAAGATGCAATCGATGTTATTAATAAGATTAATGGTAAGACAACTATTAAGACTGTTAAGAAGAAAACAAAAGAAGATGAATATTTAAACAACTAGGAGTAATATATGATATTAGTAGAATTAAATGATAGTATTACTATGTTCTTTGCTGTAATAATTCCAGTTATTGTCATAGCATTAACTGTTGTTTTGTTTTTTGTAAATATTAAAGAACATAAAAAACAAGCAGAGGAAAAAGATAACTTTATAGAAGGAGCATTATCTAAAACTGAATTATTTTCAAGTGTTGGAACTTATATATCAAGATCTCCTGATGTTGAGTTTTCACTACTTTACGTTGACTTAGATAAGTTTGGTAATGTATTTGAAACTTTAGGAAAGAGAAATTGTAATATTATTGTTAAAGATTTATGTAAAAAAATAATGAATAACTTACCTAATAGAGTTGAGTTTAGTAGAACAAGTGATGATGAATTTGTTATTTTCTTGAAGGGTGATTATTCAAAGAATGAAGTTACAACAATTGCTAAAAATATTATTAAACTTGTTAATGAACCAATTAAATTATTTGGTGACGAAACTGTAACTCTTACATGTAGTGTTGGTATTGCTTTTTATCCTTTACATGGATCTACTGTTAAGCAATTAAAAGAATCTTTAAATATTGCTATGTATTTATGTAAACGTGAGGGTGGTAATAAATTTAAAATTTATTCTCATGATAATAGCGATGTTGAAAGTGAAAACTTAAAGTATTATGAACAAATAAAAGACGGTATTAAGAATAATGAATTCTCTTTATATTTTCAACCTATGGTTGATTATAAAGAGAAGAAGATTTTTGGTATTGAAGGTTTATTAAGATGGAATCATCCTGAACTTGGTATTTTAAGTCCTTATAAGTTTATTAATATTATGGAACAATCTGGTGATATTTATTGGGTTGGTTTATGGGGTCTTGAAACTTTAATCAAACAATATTTAGAGCTTGTTAAAATTGCTTCTCATGAAGAGTTTGTAATGAGTTTAAACTTGAGTCCAAAACAATTAAGTGATCCAACTTTACCTACAGAGTTTTCTAAGATATTAAAGAAATATAATATAAGAAGAAGCTGTATTGTTTTAGAGATTGAAGAATTTGCTTTATATGAAAAACATGATATTATTAAAAATAATATTAAGGCTTTAATTAATTTAGGATTTATTATCGCTGTTGATGGATTTGGTCTTGATTATGAAGCAATTAAACATCTTGAAAGTATGGATATCAATATTGTAAAACTTGATAAACAATATTTAGATACTGAAACTGATGAGTTCTTAAAACAAAGATTTATTAATTTACTTGTTGAATATAGTCAAAGAACTAATAAGATTATCGTTGGCGAAGGTATTGAAACTGAAGATGATTTAAATCAAGCTTGTAAGTTTGGTTTAACTAAATTCCAAGGATATTACTTTGGTAAACCAATGGATTCTAAACAAATTGTTCAATTTTTGATAGATTATGACAATAAAAATTTAAATCGTTAAAAATTTTTTAAAATTTGTCTTGCTTTTGTCATAAAATTGTAGTATAATAACTATGTAATTTTGAAAAAGGCAAAGCTAAGGAAACTTAGTGGCGCAAAGCTATAGGGCCTGAAATGGTAGCCAGTTGTCATATTATGACAATTGGTTTTTTTTTGTTGTCATGCGATATTAAATAAGAAATTATTATATTTGAAGGGGTGGTATTATTATGAAAAATACTACTATGACTAAATATAAGATAAGGAAAAACTTTCTATTAGTATCAATCTTAATTAGTGGTTTGCTTTCAGCTGCCATTGGGGTAGTAGCTTACTTTGGTATGAATACTGGTACATTTGTTATTTCATTAGATGAGACAGCATATACTTATGGTATTAGCTTATCTGATGATATTAATTTTACTTCTAGTTATCCAAGATTACTAGTTAATCCTGTTACTAATTGTTATCCAATATCTTATTTAGATATAGCTGAAGTAGTCGATGATGTTGTTAATCAAGATGGTGATTATGAAAATCCTGATAAGAAGAACTTCATCGGTTATACCTTCTATATTAAAAATGATGGAGATACTAGTGTGGATCTTTCATTGAATGTTGATATAGTAAGAAACACAAAAAATGTTGGTGATGTCATAAGAGTTATGATTATAAAAAATGGTGTTGAAACTTCTGTTTATGAAAAACAACCCGAAAATGGAAAACATCCAAAGGATGCATTACCAGATGAATATATAAAATACTTTGAAAGTGAAGATATTATATGTTCTGATCTATTAGAAAACTTGCGTCCTGAAGAACTTATTAAGTATACGGTTATTGTATGGATTGATGGTTGGTATTGTGATGATTCTATTCAAGGTGGTCAATTTAAAATGAGAATGAGTTTCGATGTTGAAAATGTAAGACAAGCTTAGAGGGTGAAAGTAAATGAAATTTAAAAGAAAATTTATTTTGATGACTATGGCAATTGTTTTAACTGTTACTGCATTAGGCGCTTCAACTTATGCATGGTTTAGCTTAAATACAACAAACACTGTTGAACAAATCAATATGACTGTTGTGAATGGTGTTGGTATTTATGCGACTCTTGATACTGAGGGCGGAGTTGTTGGTGAAACAATTGATTATTCAAAGAAAGATTGGTTGAATGAAATTACAAGTTCTGAAATCAATGCAAGCATTGGTAGTGGAATTAAACTTGTTGGAGCTACTACAACAGATGGTAAAACATTTGTGAAAAATTGTGATGGTTCTGAAGCAGCTGTTGCTAATAGAGATTACATTGAACTTACAATTTATTTTAAAGTTGTTAGTGAAAATTTAGGTAGTCTTGGTGATGGCGGTGTTTATTTAGTTAATTACAATAATAGTGCTACTTATAGTAGTCTTGGTAATGGAACAAGTGTTGTTTCAGAAGGAACAAATTTTACTCCAACAGTTACTTACCTAGAAGAAGAAGGAACTGAAGGAACAAGTGGTGTTAGATATGCATCTAATGCTGTGTATGCTTCATTTGATTCAACTGATTTTACAAAAGCTATATTATTTAACTTTGATAAAAATCCATCAAGAGGATTTGGATATCAATATGGTGCAATTAATTATTACAATACAAAGAGTAATAAAAATATAACTGCTCCAGCTACTCCAAGTGTATTTAATGATGCTTGTTATACAACTGTTGATTCTCTTCATACAAAAGGAATTACCACATTTACTGTTACAAATGGTGTTAATTTTGCTACTAATAATAATTCATTAGTTGCTAATTTAACTTATGATTCTACAGATGGTTGTTATTATGGATATACTGTAATGAGACTATGGGCTGAAGGATGGGATGCTGATTGCTTTGACGCAATTTATGCTGATAAGATTAAAGCTCAATTAAATTTTGAATTTGCAATAAAATATAATAATTAGATATAAAAGGAGATATTAAAAAATGAAAAAACTATCAAGAAAATTATTTTTATCAATTCTATCTGTTGCATTTGCTTTAGTTGCTTTAGGAACTACAACATTTGCATGGTTTACTTTAGGTAACGAAGTTACTGTTAGTCAGATTAATGCTGAAATTATCGCTGATGAAGGTATTGAAATTTCATTAGGTAATACAAATAAATGGTATACAACTTTATCACAACAAAATGTTGCTGATTATATTTCTGCTAATGCTATTAATACTGAATTAGACAATATTGCTATGACAACATTAGATACTGATTCTACAGCTGCTTTTGCTTTTAAAGATGGTGATAATAGTGCTTCTACTAAATATTTACAATTACAATTTAATGTAAGATATACTGGTGATATTACTGATAATTATCATGTTGATCTATTCTTAAAGAATGCTCAATTTGATTCTGCTGCAATCAACTGGACTGCTGATACAACAATAACAAATGCTAAAACTGCTTATAATTTAACTGCTGGTGCTGCTAAAGTATTCTATCCAAGTGATGCTGCAAGATTAACTTTAAGTACTGGAACAACTAGTGGATATTTATTTACTTGCCAAGCTTATGGTCATACTGTAAGTGATGTTTATACTGCTATTAATTATGGAAGTGGAAATGATCAAGTTAGTGCTACTGATGGAAATAAAACAACTGGTTTTGCTCAATTATATGCTGCAAGCAAAAACTATACTATTGTAACTGATAATGCTGATGCTGATTTTGGTATGGTTAATCCAGCTAGTACTTATGCTGCAAGTGATACAAAGATTGGTGAATTTACTACAAATAGTAAAACTGTAACATTCTATACAACTATTTGGCTAGATGGTTGGGATGATGAATGCATTAATGCAATTATTAATGGAGCTCTTACATTAAAATTAGAATTTGGTGTTACTGCTGAAGTTGTTAATAATTAATGTTATTTCTTAAGGCTTAGGCAAATACCTAAGCCTTTTAAAAAAAATAGTTTTAAAATATAGATTTTTAATTTCTTTTATGATATTATATATATATTAGAGATTCAATTTTTATAGAGGTTTTTATGGAAAAAAGTGTTAAACAAAGTATAACTAAGAAAGTATTAACTATTGTATTAAATGTATTGTTTTATTTATTTATTTGTTTCTTAATTGTATTTTCAATTGCTAACTTAAGAGGAAGAGAAGAAAGTGTTCCAAATTTATTTGGATATAATTTCTTATCTGTACAAAGTTCATCAATGGATGGAAATAAAGAAGATTCATTTAAAAAAGGTGATTTAGTAATTGGAAAAATTGCAAATGATGATATTATTGCTAATTTAAAAGTTGGTGATATTATTACATTTAAAGATACAACTATTAGTGATAAAACTAATCAATATAATACCCATAGAATTGTTGCTATTAGTACTTTTGAAGATGGAAGTAAATCATACATTTGTCAAGGTGATAAAGTAGGAGTTACTGATAGTACTAAGGATTATGTTTATGATCAAAATAGATTTGAAAATTTGAATGGTGCTGAAGATGAAGCTTGGGCTAGTGAAGTAAGCAAGCATATTCAAACTGTTTCTAAAGATCAAATTATTTCTGTATATAGAGGAAATTGGAAAAATGGTGGTAAGACATTAGATTTCTTACAATCTAAAAAAGGATTTGGTTTATGTATTGTTTTACCAACTGCTATATTATTACTTTTAGAGGGATTCTTCCTTGTTAGAAATATTTTAATATTAAACAAGCAAAAGATGGAAGAATCTATGGCTCAAAAAGAAGAACAACAAAAAGCTGAATTAGAAGCTGAAAAAGCTAGAATTCGTGAAGAATTATTAAAAGAAATGGAAGATAAGAAAAACAATAATTAATGGGGATGTGTTAACAAATGCGTGAATGGGCGAGATATTATGTTAACTTCATTAGTGAATTTTTCGTAAATCTTTGGAGTTTTGTTAAGACTATTTTCAATGGTTTTAAAAAATGGTTATATAATGATATTATTAATTATGTTAATACTTTATTAAAATCTAGTGGTAATTTTACTGTTATTGACTGGATTTGTTTCTTATTAGTATTCATGATTAATGCAACATTTATAACTTTTATTGTTTGGAGAATAGTTCAAGGAATTATTAAAAGAAGAAGATTCTTAACTAATAAGAAACAAAAAGAGGATTTACTTGAAGAAATCGATCAACTTAATTATAAAATTGAAGAATTAGTTTTAGAGAAAAATCAAATATTAGGTATGAGAGCAACCAATGGCTTGGGTGCTGGCATGAGAAAGCCTTCTTTAATTGAAGAAGAAAATGTTGAGATAAAGAAAGAAACTGTTAATTCAAGATTTGTTAAGTTAATTGAAGTTGATAAAAAATATGAATTAGAAAATACAAATATTGTAATGAAAACACATGATATGATAAGCCTTGTTGCACTTGTTGAAAGGTTTATTAATTTTAGTGCTAGTCAATTACATTTATATTATACAAAAGAAGTTGTTGCATCATTCTTTGCTGGTCTTGCAACTTCTAAAATTATGATTCTAGAAGGTATCTCTGGTACAGGTAAAACATCTTTACCTTATGCTATGGGTAAGTTCTTTGGGCATGATTCAAGTATTATTTCAGTTCAACCTTCTTGGAGAGATAGAGCTGAATTATTAGGCTATTTAAATGAATTTACAAAGCGTTTTAATGAAACAGATTTCTTAAAGGCTTTATATGAAACTACATATCGTCAAGATTTAAACTTTATCATTTTGGATGAAATGAATCTTGCTCGTATTGAATATTATTTTGCTGAATTCTTATCTATTATGGAAATGCCTGATGCTAATGAATGGAAGATTGATGTTGTTCCAGATAGTCAAGCATCTGACCCTAATAATATTATAAATGGTAAGATTAAAGTACCACAAAATGTATGGTTTATTGGAACTGCCAATCGTGATGATTCAACATTTACTATTACTGATAAGGTTTATGACCGTTCAACAATTATTGAAATGAATAGTAAAGCAAAATTTAATGATTCACCATTTACTGAAGGTATCACAATGACATACGAGTATCTTGATGGATTATTTAATGAAGCACTTGCTACAAATGCTTTATCAACTAAGACTTTAGATAATGTTGCTAAAATTGATAAGTTTATTGCTGATAATTTAAAGGTTACTTTTGGTAACCGTATTATGAAACAATTAAAAACTTTTGTTCCTGTATATGTAGCATGTGGTGGTACTGAAATTGATGGAATAGATAGTTTTATTGCTCGTAAAGTTATAAGAAAATTTGAGAGTTTAAACCTTTCTTTCTTACATAAAGAATTAAATGATTTGATTGCATTTTTTGATAAAGTATTCGGAAAGGGTGCTTGTAAAGAATGTATAAATTACATTAAAGACTTAATCAAAAACTCTTAAGAATTTCTTAAGAGTTTATTTTTTTTGAGGTGTATTATGTTTAATAGAGATGATTTAGATAAATATTACAACCATATAAGTCAAAATTTGTTTGAATATGATAATCTTGATTTTGTAAAGTTTTTTAGAGAGAATTATCATACTGGAACAAATAAATTTTATCAAAAGAATATTTCTGAAACAAAGAAGTTTGATGATAATTGGATTAAGGTATTGGAATCACATTTACCAAGTATTGATAAAATTATTAAAAACCCTAGATCATTTATTAAATATGATGAAGATGTTGTTGCTATTGATAAAGCTAAAAATCCTGGACAAAGATCTTTTCAACATTTAGCAAGTCATACTCAATACTTACGTGATGTTAAAAAAGAAGATGTTATTCCAAGTAAGATTCTTGTTGAAACACCTGAACAAGATTTTAATGTTTATGAAAATAGATTTATTTATACTTTAATAAAAAGACTATTTTTGTTCGTTAAAAATAGAGCTGCTATTATTAGTGAAAACGTTGAATCTTTTCAAAAAGATCATGTTGCTATTGATAGTGATTTTGATTTAGATGATTCTAATGTTACAATGCATATTGATTTATGTATTAAAAGAGATCTTGATAATAAGAAAATTAATGAACATAACTATGATTTACTTGAAAGAGTAAATAAACTTAATTTATTAATTACCGGTTTATATCAATCTAAATTTATGAAAATGATGAAATCATTTCCTATTGTTAGACCACCTATTCAAAAAACTAATGTTATTTTAAAAAATCCTGATTTTAAGAATGCTTATAACTTATGGATATTCTTAGATCGATATTCTACAATGGATTATGATGTTGATATTCGTGAAAAAAACTTAAAGTTTGATTCTGATTTCCAAAGAGAAATGGAAGATTTAGTATTATTAAATACTAGTGTAATTTTAGGTAATCAGATTGAAAGAGATTATTTATTTAACATTACAGAAAATGATAAAGCTAAAGTCTTAAAGAAGAATACGATGCTTACACAAAATGCTAGTGATGTTGTCGAAAATCCAAAATCACTACATATTGAAGATACAACATTAAATGAATATTTCCTAAAGAAATACAAGGAATTATTTAAACAATCAGTTGAAGAAATACGTGAAAACAATCGTGTTACTGATGAACAAGCTATGAAAAAAGCTTTAAGAAAAGCAACTGATATTGTTAATGGTTTATATGAATCTATCTTTAAGTTTGAAGAGAATAAAGATATTTTCCATAGTTTAATTAGAGAAGATATTGATAGAGATTATAGAGATGCAATGAATAAACTTAAATATGCTAAAGTAATACGTGAGATAAAAGAGACAGATTATAAAAATGCTATTTTAAGAGAAAAGAGATTATTAACTAATCTAGAGCAAATTAATAATAACTATATTAAATCTAAATCTAATCAAATTAAAGAAACAATAAGAGAAGAAAAGATTTCTCGATTAGAGGATGAAATTCTTAATTATAAAGAACAAATAAAAAAGCTTTCTAAACAAATTGCTAAACTTGATGATGAAAAGAATTTATTTGAATTTGAAAAGAATGCAATTAATCAAAGTAATAAGACTGTTAGTAATAAATGTAAAGAAGAGCTTAAAGTTATTAAATCTAAGTATACTGCTGAAGCTAATGATTTAAAGGTTAAATATACTAAAGAATTAAAAGACTTAAAACAACAATTTAGTAAAGATAAGACTAAGAAACAAAAATTATCTAGTGTTAGAGTTAATCAAGTACTTAAGAAATTAGACATTGAAGCTAGTAGAGTTAGTAAAGAATATGATTTAATTAAAAAACAAGAAGAAGAAAAGCAACAACAAAAGCTTGAAAAGATGCAAAATGAATATTTAAAAGCTAAAGAAGATCTTACAAATAAAGCAAAGAATGATGAGGAAAAAATCATTCAAGCTGAAAAAGAAAAAATAGCTTTAGCTAAAGTTTTGGCTTATGAAAAGAAAAATAAAAAGGTGAACCAAAATGGAGAAGAAAAAGCAAAGTAAGATTCAAATTGTTATTAATATAATTATTCTTTTGTTATTTCTTTTTACTATTTATGTTTTGGTTGCTGGTACTATAAATATAAAAAACAATAAACAATTCAAATTTTTCGGTTTAGGTATTTCTTATGTACCAACTGAATCAATGGAGCCTGTTATTCATAAAGATGATATTATTGTTATAAAAGATTATGATTATAATAGTATTAAAGCAAATGATATTATTGTTTATTATAATCCAAAATATAATATAAATGTTGTTCATAGAGTTATTGAAGTTAAAGATAATTATCTTGTAACAAAAGGTGATAATAATTCTAGTATTGATGACATTGAAGTTACATCTGAATTGTTTATTGGAAAAGTTGTTAAATATGGTTCTTTTCTTGGTATTGGTAAACTTATTGGTAATAATAAGAATTTAATATTTGGTGTTATTATTATTATATTCTTATATTTTTTGATTAGTGAACTTATTAATATGATTTCTATTATTAATCAAAAAAATAAAGAAAAAATAAGACTTCAAGAAGAAGAACTTAAAGAAAAAAATAAACAAGAACTTGATGAATATAAGCAAG
>JAEEJT010000190.1 GCA_016282055.1 Bacilli bacterium | reverse complement strand
TACATTGCTTGTGATTTAACATTTGACTTGAAATATACTATCCAAGACTTCACAGAATTTGGTAATTATTTCGTATATATTCAAGATCCAACTAATCCAAATGCTAGATGCTTCGAAGATACTTATCGTTAAAATATGAATAGGAACTAATTTTTAAGAATTAGTTCCTATTTTTTTTGTCTCTATTTTGTCATATATATGCATTAAAATAAATAAAAGAAGACTATATTAATTTTTAGTATGAGGTGTTGTTTATGAATAATAAAAGAATTAGATTAAATTATGGATTTATTTTAAAAGCTTTAGTCTTTGTTTTGACTATTGTTTTTGTTATGGCTTTTTCTGTTACTGATAGAAAATCAAATTACATTCAAGAAAATAAAGAAGAAGAGAATCTAACAACATTTAATATTAACAATAGAATCGCTGAAAGTGACTTGGTATTTAATTTTAATACCGAAAATAGAACAGCTACTTTCATCGGATTAAAACCTTCTGATACTCGTAATGTTTATAATCAAACTTTATACATTCCAGCAACAACTCGTAATAGTCAAGATGGTTTAATGTACACTGTTACTAAAATTGATACTAGTCTAGATAGTGCTAAAGATAATGGTGGTAATGTAATAACAGACATTGCAACACATCAACCTTATACTACTGTTTATTATTATGGATCTCATATTAATGCTATAGTTATTCCATCAACTGTTACATCTTGTAACCAAGGTGCTTTCTATGGTTGTGCTTGTGTTGAATATCTAGAGACTCCATTTATTGGTACAGGAATTAATTCTGGATTACCACTACATTCTATGTTCTCTTTAGGATATAAGTCAATTCAATATGCAACATATCAACCTCCATATACAGCTTATAGTGATTCAAGTATTCAAAGTATTCAAATTAATTGGCGTGATAATTCAAGTTCAGAATATACATTTGAAGTTCCAAATACATTAACTATTGTTACTGTTACTGCTGAAACTAATTTATGTATTAGAGCGTTCACTGGATTTGCTAATTTAACAACAATTAACTTACCAGATACTTTAAAAGTAATTAACGATTATACTTTTTCATATTGTGCAAAATTAGTTTCTATTGAGGTTCCATCTGATATTTCTAAGATTGGTCAAGGTGCATTTAATAGTTGTTCAAAACTTACTGAATTCACTTGGCCTAATACTATTTCAACAATGGCAAGTGATATGTTCTATAACTGTACATCACTTGATAATGTTAAATTACCAAATACTTTAACATCAATTGGTAATAATGCTTTTAGAAATTGTACATCATTAATGAACATGTATGTCTATGATACAGATCCTTCATTAATAACACAAACATTAAACTCAAGAGCTTACAATTTCCCAAATCTTTTAACTAAGATTGGTACAGCAGCATTCTATGGTGTTAAAAATATCACAACACTATATCTTCCATCAAACATCCAAGAAATTGGTCAAGGTGCTTTTGGTGCTTTGGAAGATTTAACTAGTGTTAATATTCCATTCGTTGGTGAAAGTAGAAATCCATCTAAAAAAGAATATGGACATTTTGCTTACATCTTTATTATGATGGATAGTGATTTATCTAATAATAAATATTATCGTTTAACAACTTCATTTACTGATACTTTAGGTTATTATTTGCCTAAGAGCCTTGCAAATATTACAATTTTCGATGATGATGTAATTAGTGAAGGTGCTTTATCTGGTATGTATTATGAAGAAGATGGTGATATAAAAGGTGTTACATCAGTTTACTTGAACCAAACAATTAGTGCAATTGGTAATAATGTATTTGCTAACTCTTTAGCATTAACATCTATTACAGTTCCATTTATTGGTTCTGGTCAAAGAGATTTATCAAGTAATAAGTTAGCAGCTATTATGTTTGGTACAACTGTTGCTTGTAATTTACCTGGTACATATCAAGTTAAACAATCTCCTTTTACAGCATATGTTCCAATTGCTTTACAATACATTACTGTAACTAATCAAAGTGTTTTATATTCAACATGTTTCCAAGAATTAAAATATGTTAGAGAAATTAGTATTTCAAATAAAACTACTTTAATTAATGATCGTATTTTTGGTAACAATGAATCTCTTGAAAAGTTAACATTACCATTTGTTGGTAGAAGTATTTATGATGATGTTAACTGTTCTGATAATTTACGTAATACTTTATTGTATTTATTTAATAACACTGCATCTGATAAGTCTAAGATGTATCTTACTAATAAAAAATATGTACCTAATTCTTTAAAGACAGTTATTATTACTGATGAGAGAATGGTATATGAAAATGCATTTAGTGGAATGTCTTCAATTGAAACGCTTGAATTTAAACTTAGCCCATATCTACTAGAATTTAAGACTAGAGCTTTGGCTAATATGCCTGGATTAAGAAATTTAAGTTTACCTTATCTTAGTGGTAATAGTAGAGCATCAGGTACTGCTTATGAAGAAGCTGAAAGAATATATATGCTAGCATGCTATAATGCTTTCCAAAATTATGATAAAATTAACGATTTTATTAAAATTAGTAGAACAAGAGAAGTTAGAAACTGGCTATATACTCTAGAACATAATAATTTAG
>JAEEJT010000189.1 GCA_016282055.1 Bacilli bacterium | reverse complement strand
TTATCAATACTTATATCACGTTTTTATAAAAAGAATAGTGTTGTTATTAAAGAGGGTAAATATTTTGATTTTATAAACCATCATATTTGTGATTTTTTAAGAATATTATTTAGAATTGATTATCGTATTGATAATTATAATTTAGTTAAAGATTTAGATAGTTTTCAACTTGTATGTAATCACCAATCAAACTTTGATCCACTTTTAATTTTAAGTGTTTATAGTCATAAGAAACTTGGTTTTGTTATGAAAAAAGAAATGAATGATATGAAGTTAATTGGACATTGGTTACGAGCAAGTGGTTGTTATTTTCTAGATAGAGAAAATAATAGAGAAGGCTTAAAGACTATGGTTGATGCTATTAATGCTGTTAAAAGTAATAGAGGAATATGCATATTTCCTGAAGGAACTAGAAGTTTATCATGTGATATGAATGAGTTTAGATCTGGAGCATTTAAAATTGCCTTAAAAGCTCAAGCACCCCTTGTTGTATCTGTAATTGATAATACGTATGATGTTAAAAATAGATTTCCATTTAAGAAAACTTTAGTTACTTATAGAATTATTAAAGTATTTAGTTATGATGAAATTAAAGACTTATCAACTATTGAGATTTCTGAGATGGTAAAAAGTATGATGGAAAATGAATTAGTTAAAATACGACAACAATTAGCCTAATAATTTTGACATTTTTAGATAATTATTGTATAATTTAAAAAAAGAAGTTGAGGATAAATATGAAGACAATTGATATTACATTTTTAATATTAGATTTAGTAGAAATCATTGCAACATATGTTCTTGCTAAAAGACTTAGTGTTGTTTATAAAAAATACAAAGAAAAAACTTTGTTAAGTTTAAATGCTTTAACAATTTTATCTTTTATTACTACATTTAGAACAATTCTAATTGTTTTATTTGTATTATTGTTTATTACTATTTGTGAACTTGCTTATAAAATTAATTATTATAAGAACATTAAAGTTGAAAAAGTTAAACAAGTAAATAAACCTTATGAATTATATCGTTATGAAGGACAAGATCAAGATGAAGAAGATTTTGCTAATGGTATTAATCCATATGAAGTAGAAGAAAAAGAAGAAGAAGTTGTTGAAGAAGAAGTAAAAGAAGAAATTAATACTAAAAAATGGGATGATTAAATAATGGTAGACTTTGTCTACCATTTTAAACATTAACAAAAGGAGTTTTAATATGAGAGCTGTTGATATCATTATTAAGAAAAAAGAGGGATATGAATTAACTAAAGAAGAAATTCATTTTATTATTGATGGATTTGTTAAAAAAGAAATACCTGATTATCAAGTTAGTGCATTATTAATGGCTATTTGTTTCCAAGGTTTAAATGAAGAAGAGCAATTCTATTTAACAAAAGAAATGCTTGAGAGTGGAGAACAAGTTGATTTATCAAGTATTGATGGTATTTGTGTTGATAAACATTCTACTGGTGGAGTTGGAGATAAAACTAGTTTAGTTGTTGCTCCAATTATTGCAAGTTTTGGTTTAAAGATGGCTAAGATGAGTGGTAGAGGTTTAGGACATACTGGAGGAACTTTAGATAAATTAGAATCTATTCCTGGTTTTCAAATTAGTGTTTCGCCAAGTGATTTCTTTAAACAAGTAAATGATATAGGAATTGCTGTTGTTGGTCAAACTGCAAATATAACTCCTGCTGATAAATTATTATACTCATTACGTGATGTAACTGGAACTGTTGAAAGCATTGGTTTAATAGCCTCATCTATTATGTCTAAAAAACTAGCAAGTGGAGCTCATACTATACTTTTAGATGTTAAAGTTGGTGACGGAGCATTCATGAAAACTTTAGATGATGCTAGAGAACTTGCTAAGGCTATGGTTAAGATTGGTAATAAGTTTAATAGAAAAGTTGTTGCAATGCTTACAGATATGGATCAACCATTAGGAGAAGCAATTGGTAATAGTATTGAAGTTATTGAAGCTATTGAAACATTAAAAGGAAATGGCCCTAAAGATTTTACTGAATTATGTTATAATATTTGTTCTGAGATTTTAATGGTTTCAAATGTTTGCTCTGATAAAAAAGAATGTTATAAATTAATTGATGAAAAGATTAAATCGCATGAGGCTTTAAATAAACTTAAAGATATGATTATTTGGCAACATGGTAATAGTGATGTTATTAATGATTATAGTTTATTTGGTTCTTGTAAAGAAGTAATTGAAGTTAAATCAATCAAAGAAGGATATGTTAAAAAGATTCATACAGCAAAAATAGGAACAAGTGCAATGTTACTTGGTGCTGGAAGAAGTACAATTAAAGATGTAATTGATCCTGTTGTTGGTATAAAAACTTTATGTAAAAAAGGTGATTATGTTAAAGTTGGTGATACTCTTGCCTTAGTTTATACTAATGGAAAGAATACACAAGAATCAATTGATATGATCATTGATTCATATGAAGTAACAAAAGAAGTTGTTAAAAAGAATAATATTATATTAGATATTATAGGTGAATAGATTGGAATATTTTACAGTTTATAAGCATACTGATTACTTGTATCAAATAAAAGATAGTTTAGGTGTTTTATCAACTCTTTTAATTGGAAAAACTAAAGCTTTAGTTATTGATACATGTTACGGTATTGGTGATTTATATAAGGAAATAAGAAAAATAACTAACTTACCTTTACTAGTTATTAATAGTCATGGTCACATGGATCATACTTGTGGGAACTATCAATTTGAAAAAGTATATATTCATAGTTTAGATTATGATTTGCTTAAAAAACACAACTCAAAAGAATGGAAACAAAAGAATATTGATAGTGCTATTAATAGTAAAGTATTACCAAATGATTTTGATATTAATAAATATCTTACGTCATCATTTGGTAACATTGAATTTTTAGATGATATTAAGACGTTTGATATTGGTGTATATACATTAGAAGTAATTAATACTCCAGGGCATACAAAAGGTAGTATTTCTTTGTATTGTAAAGAATTAAAAATAATGTTTGTAAGTGATGCTATATGTCAATATGTTTGGTTATTCTTAGATGAATCAACTGATATTAATACTTATATTAATTCAATAAATAAAGTTTTAGAATATGATTTTGATTATTTCTTAGTTGGTCATGGACCAAGATTAATTAATAGAAAAGATATGATAGATTATTTGAATGTTGCTAAAACTATTGATGTTACTAAAAGTAATAAAGTAGTTTTTAAAAACTTTGAAGAATGTAATTCATATGAATATTCAACGAATGGATTATATAATCCAAATGGTTGTGGAGTTGTATTTAATATTGATAGAATAAAAAAGTAGAGTATTAGTAACTGAACTGAGTCCCATAAAGTGGACACACAAAGCATTAAAATAATTAAATAACTAAAGGTAACAAATAAGGATTGGCATGATTTCCAAATCCAACGGGAGTCATGCCTTTT
>JAEEJT010000188.1 GCA_016282055.1 Bacilli bacterium | reverse complement strand
GTTCAGTTATTTGTGTAGGTCCAGATCTAAAGATGTATCAATGTGGTATTCAACGTGAGATGGCATTAATATTATTTAAACCATATATTATTAATGCAATTATGAATAGACCAGTTGAAAATCCTGAGAATGCTCCAAAGATTAGTTTAAGAGATTGCAAGAATATGGTTGAACAAGGTCATCCAATAGCAATGACAGAACTTGAAAAATTAATCGTTGAACATCCAGTATTATTAAACCGTGCACCTACATTACATAGATTAGGTATTCAAGCATTCGAACCAAAACTAGTTGAAGGTAGAGCTATTAGATTACACCCACTTGCTTGTACAGCATTTAATGCTGACTTCGATGGTGACCAAATGGCTGTGCATCTACCATTATCTGAAGAAGCTCAAACTGAAGCAAGATTATTAATGCTTGCTAGTAAGAATATTTTAGCTCCAAAAGATGGTAAACCTATTGCAACTCCATCTCAAGATATGGTACTTGGTAATTACTATTTAACTATTGAAGATCCAGATGATCCTAGAAATGGTCATGCTTATAGAAATTTAGATGAAGTAGAACTAGCTTATGAAAACAATGAGATTGGTTTCCATACTCGTGTAGTTGTTCCTGCTAAATCAATTCCTCATAGAATTGAAAAATATAATCCTGAACATTTAGATGATTATATTATTACTTCATATGGTAAGATAATATTTAATACATTATTCCCAGATGAGGAACCATATTGTCCTTATATTTGTGAGTCTACTGAAGATAACTTAACTAATAAGACTCCTGACAAGTACTTTATTAAAAAGGGTTCTAATATTGTTGAAGAAATCAAGAAAGTTACTCCACCTCATCCATTTGTTAAAAAATTCTTAGCTAAGATTATTGCTGAAGTATTTAAGAAATTTAAGATTGCTGAAACTTCTAAGACACTAGATAGAATGAAAGATTTAGGATTTAAATATTCAACTCTTTCTGGTATTACTGTTGCTATCAGTGACATTCAAGTAATTGATACAAAGAAAGAGGTTATTGAAAAAGCACAAAAAGAAGTTGATGTTTATGATAAGTTCTTAAAACGTGGTAAGATGACTGCTGAAGAAAGAAAGACAAATGTTATTCGTGTATGGAGTGATGCTAAGAAGCAACTAGAAGACGACATTGAAAGAGAAGCCAAAGAGAACTTCTTAAAGAATCATATCTACATGATGGGTGATTCTGGTGCCCGTGGTAGTGTTGCTAACTTCGTTCAATTATCTGGTATGCGTGGATTAATGGCTAAGCCTAATGGTGAAAGTATGGATATTCCAATTATTTCATCATTCAAGGAAGGTTTAACAATGTCAGAATTCTTCATTTCTAGCCATGGTTCTAGAAAGGGTTCTACAGATACAGCCTTAAAGACTGCTGAATCTGGTTACTTAACAAGACGTTTAGTTGACGTTAGTCAAGATGTTATCATTACTAAAGATGATTGTCATACTGATAAAGGTATGGAAGTTAAAGATATTTATGATGGAGAAAGATTACTTGTTCCATTATATGATAGAATTCGTGGTAGATTTACTAATAAACCTATCTTAGATCCTAAGACTGGTGAAGTTTTAGTTGAAGCTAATACATTTATCAATGATGTTACTGCTGAAATGGTTATTAAAAAAGGTGTTAAATCTGTATGGATTAGAACACTTCTAACATGTAATTGCAAGAATGGTGTTTGTGTTAAATGTTATGGTTCTGACCTTTCAACTGGTGATGTTGTTGAAAAAGGTGAGGTTGTTGGTGTTATCGCTGCTCAATCAATTGGTGAACCTGGTACACAACTTACAATGAGAACATTCCATAGTGGTGGTGTTGCCGGTGGAGAAGATATTACTCAAGGTCTTCCTCGTATCCAAGAATTGTTTGAAGCTCGTGAACCAAAAGGTAAAGCAATTATATCTGAAATTAAAGGTAAGATTACAGCTATTAATCAAGTTCAAGATAATCGTTTTGAAATTACTGTTACTAATGAAATGATTAATGATGAAAAGAAATATACAACAGATGCCGGAAAGAGACCTTGTGTTAAAGTCGGTGATTTAGTAAACGGAGGAGATTTATTAACTGAAGGATTAATTCATCCGAAAGAGTTATTAAGAGTTTCTTCTGTTGAAGCTGTTGAAGCATATATTATGAAAGAAGTTCAAAAAGTTTACCGTGTACAAGGTGTTGATATTGCCGATAAACATATTGAAATCATCATTAAGCAAATGCTTCGTAAAGTAATAGTTCTTGATGAAGGTGATACAGACTTATTACCAGGATCTTATATTTCTCGTAATGAATTACAAACTATTGTTAGTGATTGCATTGCAAATGGTAAACGTCCACCTGTAGTTAAACCATTATTATTAGGTATTACAAGATCTTCATTAAAATCTGATTCATTCTTATCTGCTGCTTCATTCCAAGAAACAACAAGAATCTTGACTGAAGCTGCTATTCGTGGTAAGAAAGACTCACTTGAAGGATTAAAAGAAAACATCATTATTGGTGGATTAATTCCTGCTGGTACTGGTCTTGCTTTTGCTGATTACAAGAGAGTAGATGACGAAGAATAAAATAATTAAGTCCGTTTTTATAAACGGGCTTTTTTAATTATACATATAATTCATTTTGTATTCTCTTTTTCTTTAAATAGAAAGATTTTTGTGATATAATATAAATATATTTAATAATAGAGGAGTTTATATGTTAGTTTTATTTACAGATACAGATTGCGATTTTTCTAAAGAAAAAGCTAAAGAATATGGATACAATTTAATTTCTATGCCATATACAATGGATGGTAAGAATGTTTATCCTTACTTTGATTTTGATGAGTTTAATGGTAAAGAATTTTACAATATGCTTAGAAAAGTAAAAACAAAAGAAGATATTCCATCTACATTTGCTCTTAACGCAAATCAATATGTTGAAATATTTGAACCATACTTCAAAAATGGTGATGATATTCTTTATGTTCATTTTTCTGAAAAAATGAGCGGTACTTTTAATTCTTTAAGTTTAGCATTAGAAGAATTAAAAGAAAAATATCCTGAAAGAAAATTCTATCAAATAGATACAAAAGGTATAACTATTTTAAGTTATAATATTGCTATTGAGATAGCTAATTTATATAAACAAGGAAAAACAATTGATGAAATTTTAGCATGGGCTAAAGAAGAAATAGATCATTTTACAGTTTACTTCTTTAGTGAAGATTTAAAATTCTTTGCTAAGAGTGGTAGAGTTGGTGGATTTGCTGCTGTTATGGGTGGTGTTATTGGTATTAGACCAATTATGTACATGTCTACTGAAGGTAAAATGGAAACTGTTAAGAAAGTTAATGGTAGAAGAAAAGCTATTAAAGAGATAGTTAATTACGTTGATTTATTAGGTAAAGATTTAAATAAACATAAGATTGTTATTGGACATTCTGATATTGAGGATGTTGCTTTAAGTATTGAAAAAGAATTAAAAGAAAAATATGGTAATGATTTAGATATAGAAATTATTGAATTAAATCCAACAATTGGTACTCATTGTGGACCAAGTTGTCTTGGTGTTTGTTTCTATGCTAAACATAGATAGGAAATAAAAAAATGTTTGGGTTTAGAGCTGATGGGAAGAAAGTTAAAAGATTAGATCCTATTCAAAAAATAATGCCACATATTATGAAGGATCGTCATGATTCAATGAATATGTGCAAGTATGAAGTGGATTGTGAAGCTTTTGATAATTTTATTCGTGAACAACGAAAAGAAGGATATGATTTTAATTATATGCATTTAGTTGCTGCAGGATTATTAAGAACTATTGCATTATATCCTCGTTTAAATCGCTTTATTATGAATGGTAGAATTTATCAAAGAAATGAGATTACTCTATGTTTCATTGTTAAAAAGAATCTAAGTGCTACTGCAGTAGATTCTAATGTTAAGATTAAATTAACTGGTCATGAATCAATTTATGATATTAAAGAAAAGATTGATAGTGCTATAAAAGAAAATAGTAAAGAAAGTGTTAATAATGGTACTGAAAAGTTATCAAGACGTTTAACTACTATTCCAAATTTTATTATTAAAATTGCTGTTGGTCTTTTAAAATGGTTTGATAAACATGGTTTATTACCAAAGAAGGTAATAGATGCTAGTCCAATGCATACATCATTATTTATAACTAACCTTAAGTCTATAAAGGGTGAATATATTTATCACCATGTATATGATTTTGGTACAACTGGTTTATTTGCATCTATGGGTACAACTCATGTTCAACCTGTTGTTAATGAAAATAATGAAATTGTTGTTGGTAAAGTAATGCCAATTGGTTTTGTTACTGATGAGAGATTTTGTGATGGATTCTATTTTGTTAATGCTTTAAAGCAAATTAAACGTTTCTGGAAGAATCCTAATTTATTAACTACACCATTAGAAAATCTTCCTAGTGATGAAGAAGTAAATGATGTAAATAGTAGAAGATATAAAAAGAAAATGAAAAAGTTAGCAAAGAAAAATAAAGAAGACTAGTTTCTAGTCTTTTTATTAATATTGAAAGGGTATTATGAAAGTTATAAAAAGAGTTTGCATATTAATATTATTATTTATTATGTTTGGCTTTTGTGGGGCATGTAGTTGTAAACCAATGTCTTTTGATACATATTGTGATTATGTATTTAGGATAGTAATGGGAAATAGTGCTGTAAATTGGAATTTACTAATTGATGATGATTTGAAATTTGGAATGACTGAAGATAGTTTAGATGGAATATGGTATTCTTATACTAAGACCACTCCTGAGGTGCAAAATCAAAGAAAAAGAGCATATACAATAATATTAAATAAATTAAATAATTACAATTATGATGAATTAAGTGATACACAAAAGGTTGCATATGATTGTATTAAAATGGAATTTGCTAATCTTATAAAGAAAGCTGGTTATAGTGAGTTTTATGAACTTACATATATTGATCGTAATGGTGGATATGTTAGTAGTTTTATTAATGCATTAAGTATGATGAAACCTGAAAAGGCTAAAGATTTTGAATATATTATGTCATATTTAGAGAGTTCTAGATCAGTTTTTGCAACATACATAACATATGCTAATGATAGGATAGTAGATGGTTTTCCTCTTTCTACATATACTTTAGATGGAATGATTTCCTTTTTGAATGATGTAGCTAATGAAGGTAAAGATTATTTTCTATATGATAAATTGAGCTCTGATATTAATAATAGTACATTCTTAGATGATAATACTAAAAACTATTATCTAAATCAATTAGATACTTTATATACAAATAATTTTGTTTTAGGTCTTTTAAATTTAAGTGAAGGATTAACACAAATTAGAAATGAATATCAAACTAATTCATTATATTTAAAAGAATATGAAGATGGTAGTCAGTACTATGAGATATTACTTGAATCAATTCTTGGTATTGATGATATTGACATGGATAGTTATTTAACTGAGTTAAATGATATGGCAACAAGATTAACTGAAGAGATGAAAAGTGTTAATACTATGGCAAATTCTACTTTAAATAGTGCTGAGTTGGAACTATATAATAATTATATTAATAACACAATTGAAGTATTTCAAGATAGAACTCCTGAAGAAATTTTGAGCTTTTTGATTGAAATTGCCAATCAATTAGTTCCTACATTAGAGAGTTCATCAAGTATTCATTTTAGTTACGCATCAGAAGTAGAAAACAAATATGCAACATATATTGCATATTATACAAAATCTAAGATTGATGATAAAAATTCTGATGAAGCTATTAAATTAAATACATATGCCATAAATTCAAATTTAGAGTTAATATCAACTCTTTCGCATGAAGGTTATCCAGGTCATTTATATCAAAATTTATATAATAAATATAAAGATCAAGATGAAATTAGTTATGTTACTTCAAATTTAGGTTTTACTGAAGGTTGGGCAATGTATGTTGAAGATTGTATCTTATCACTTCTTGCCGAAAGTTATAAAGATGATTTAAGTAGATTTTATGCTATTATTTATTTAAGAGATAAATTATTATATGGTTATGTTATGTCTACATGGCTTGATGGTGTAGTTAATACAAATAGAGAACTTCCTGAAAATTATAATCATATTATTGAAAGAATTGTTAATGAAGCTGGTAGTATTGCATCATATGGCTACGGATATGTTACATTTAAATTATGTCATGAGAAGTGTGCGTTAGCTTTAGGTGACAATTATGATGAGGTTGATTTTAATGGATATCTTTTATTCCATTGTTTAAGTGGTACTGATTCTATTAAATATTATACTGATAAATATATTAGTGAAAAAACTAATATTTAATAAATAAAGGACAAAAGTCCTTTATTTTTTTTGAGAAATGGTATATAATTTATATACTAATTAGAGGATAATATTATGGATTTAATAAAAATATTAACTATTCTTGGAACAATAAATTCCGTTATTATGGGTATAATAGCGTTTATATATTTTAATCAATCTTTTTATACTATTGTTAGTATAGTTTTACCTAAGGTTAAATATAATGACACTAATAATAAACACAGTTATGCATTCTTAATATGTGCAAGAAATGAAGAAAAAATTATTGGAAATTTAATTGATTCAATATATAAACAAGATTATCCAAGTGAATTAATGAAAGTTTTCGTTGTTTGTGATAATTGTTCTGATAATACAAAAGAAGAGGTTATTAAACATAACGCAATTGCCTTTGAAAGAAATAATAAAGAGTTTGTTGGAAAAGGATATGCTTTAGATTTTGGTTTTAACAAAATATTAAATGAATATAGTGATTTTAAGTTTGAT
>JAEEJT010000187.1 GCA_016282055.1 Bacilli bacterium | reverse complement strand
GTACCATTAAAGTGAAAATCCTCTAATATAATATTTTTATTATTATCAACTGCAAAACGTAGATGATTGTCGGAAGCTGAGCCACCTTCTTCAACATGGGAATTAGGAATTAATGCGGTGGTTGGAATTGTCTGATATATCACTCCAGTCTGCCCACTTCCGACACTACATACTGCAGCTATTGATAAAACATTATAATTAGAAATTTGAGAACCAATTGTTAATGATAAACCTTGAGAAGTATCAATCATTGCTAACTGATGATACCCTAAATCATTAATGTGCAATTCTAACAAAAATAAAATAATGTACAATAATGATTTAATTGATGATATTAATTCAATAAATATTGAAGGAGCAACAACTCAAACTATTAATAAAATTACCAAAGTTAATAATATTGTAGTAATATCATTTAGTGGATTATATTCTAGTATAATTCCTTCTGGAACACAAATTGTTGGTACAGTTCCAAATAAATATATTCCACATGTTAATGCACGTGCCACTTGTACTCTTTTGGATGCATCTGGAAATTCTAGAATAGGTTATGTAGTTGTAATTAATGATGGAAGAATACAACTAAATACAGAAGCAACAGATGGTAGGTGGTTAATAATTAGTATGTCATATATTTTATAAGCTAAATTATATTAAATATATATTTATATATTATTCCTGAAGGGTCATTGACCCTTCAGGAATTTTCTACAATTTTTACATTTATATAATATTATATAAAAAGGATTGGTATGTTTTATGAATAATGATCTTTTGCTTAATAATATATTAAATAATATAGGAATGTGTATATTTTGGAAAGATATTAATAGAAGATTTTTAGGCGCTAATAAATCATTTCTTAATTATTATGACTTTACATTACATAATATTATTGGTAAAACAGATGAAGATATGAATTGGCATATAGATCCTGAACCATTTAAAAAAGAAGAAGAAAAAGTAATAAAAGAAGGATATTATGTAAAAAATCTTCAAGGAACTTGTATAATTAAAGGACAAATGAGATATATAATTGCAAATAAATTTCCATTATATGATAATTGTAATAATATTATTGGATTATGGGGATATTTTAGGGATAACACTAAAGAAATATTAAAACTAAATAATTTGGCCAATGAAGCAATGACAGATTCTTTAACAAAATTATCTAATAGAAGAGGATTAGATAATGAGTTATTATATTATGAAGAATCTTATAAAAATAATAATATCGATTTTGTATTATTCTTTTTTGATATTGATAAATTTAAAATATTTAACGATAATTATGGACATGATATTGGAGATGAAGTACTTGTATCTGTATCAAAAAGTTTGTTAAAATCATTTAACAGTACTGCAATTATAGCTCGCCAAGGTGGAGATGAATTTATTGTTGTAAAACAGTTTAAAAATAAACAAGAAATAGAAATTTACAAAAATATGATTCAAGATGCTTTTAATTCTATTTCTATATTAAATCATCCAGAAATAAAAATAAATTGTTCTATAGGGAATGCTATATATTCTGAAGTACTAAGTATTGAAAAATTAATAAAATTAGCAGACTATAGAATGTATGAAATTAAAAGAGAAAGAAATATTGAAAGATTATAGTGGTATGTTACACACTAATATAAATAAAATGTATGATATTTAATTTTTAGGAGGGATATATCATGGCATATACATTAAAACAAAATTTGGCAGCAAGAGCAAATTATGGCTCTTCAAGATCAACAAGTAAAATTATATATTTAATTCTTCATTTCACTGCTAATGATGGTGATACAGATGAAGCTAATGGTAGATATTTTAAAAATAAAGTTGTAAAAGCATCTGCTAACTATATTGTAGATGATGATTCTGTTACTCAAAGTGTTCCAGATAATTATATAGCATATGCAGTTGGTGGTTCTAAATGGAATGACTGTGCTAAAACTGGTGGCGGAACAATGTACAAAAAGATTACAAATGCAAATTCTATTAGTATAGAAATGTGTGATACATTAAAGGATGGGAAGAATAATGTATCTGAAAAAACATTGGAAAACACTTTAGCATTATGTAAAGTAATAATGAAAAAATATAATATCAGTATTAATAATGTTTATAGACATTTTGATGTTACAGGTAAGCATTGCCCAGTATATTTTATGGATAATAAAGCTTGGGCAGATTTTAAAATTAAACTTCAAAAAGTTTTATCAGAATCTAATATTAATAATATAAATACTACTGCTAGTAGTCCAGTTTATACACAGGATAATTTTATAGCAGATGTATGTAAATTATTAGGTGTAAAAAATGCAAAAGAAGCATTATCAAAAACAATTACCATATCAGCAACAATCAATAAAAATAATAAATTGGTAACACCATTAGAAAGATATATGAAAGCATTAGGATATTACTCTGGTAGTATCGAAGCTGATAATGGAAAAACTCCTAGTTTCGGTCCTAATATGACAAAAGCAGTAATGAAATATCAAACATATGTTGTTAAATTTAGTAATACTAAAAATATTGATGGTGTTATAACAGCAGGTAAAACTACTTGGAAAAAATTATTAGGGTTATAAAATTAAATTGCTGAAGGGAGAATTCCCTTCAGCAATATATTTAAATATTTTATATAGATAATATTTAATCTCCCTGCAATAATATAGAATACATTCCAGACCAAGGTTTAACGGTAACATTCATATATTTATGATTAGGATTATCGGATACAGCTATAGTACCATGCAAATTAACAATTTGATCAATAAATGGTACATATGAATTGTAAGTATTAGACCACCTAATAGCAATAATACATGAATTTCCTTCACTGTCAAATAATAATACATTACCATATGATTGATTATAGTATAATGGCCAATTTGAAGAAGAATCAGATGCATTTTCTCGAAAAGCACAGTTTGTTATACTTGCAAATGCATCTTTTGAAGCTTTAGTATCTAAATCATTATTGTACAATTTTAATTAGTTAAAGATAACTTTAATTATGTACAAAATAAACGTAAATTGTTAATCCTTCATATTGACTATCCAATCCGTATGTAGTAATCTGCCAATCATCTCCATTTGAATAAATGAAAATTCCCGGAACATTGTGTTGTATAGTCCCTGAAGGTAAGGCTACTGAGTAACCTGTAATAGGGTTATAATTACTAACTCCTGTTGGATAATTAAAATGTACAGTAGAATTATTAACAGGTACAGTTTCAGATATAGAAATTAGTGACACTTTGCCATCTAAATCATTATTGTACATTATTCTATTTTATAAAATTGTATATTGATGATTTAATTAGGAATTTGATCAAAATTAATAGAAGCAAAATTTATACTAGCTCTTATTGGTGTATTTGCCTGAACTGCACCTGCAAATCTTACACCTATATCATTAGCAAGTAGTCTCATATTTTCTGGGCTAGGCATTAAAATATCTAAAGCACATAAAGTTTTTAATGCTCCATTAAATACAGAATTAAAATCTATAATATATGTATTAGAAGGGATCAATTCACTACAAGTCCCATTTAAATGAATATTAATATTATTGCCTATTTTTGTACATGAAAGTATTATACCTTTATAGGTTATAATACCAGAAGATTGTTTAGTCAAATCATTATTATACATTATTTTATTTTTGTCAAAATTGCACATTAATGATTTAACTCAGGTAAAGTCAGATTTAATTGCTTTAGAAGCTAATACCTTGACTCAGGTCTCAATAAAGAGTGAAGCATCTAGCACTAATGGGTACACAGCTCCTAAAGATGGATATGTAAGATTTATTAATCAATCAGCTACTAGTGGTGCATTAGATTTACAAATTAGTGGATTATCTTTTATTAAAGTAGCGTTTAATTTTTTATATGGTGATGAAACTATTAGCCTATTCGTAAAAAAAGGTATGGTGATTAAAACACCGACCGCTACATTAAATGCTTTCGCTTTAGTATTTAACCCACTTGGTTAGATAAAGTAATATTTAACTAATTAAAATTGCACATTAATGATTTAACTGATTATCAGTTGAAAGAATTTACTAAATTACAAGGATATGCAACAGTTGATACTCCAGCTGGTGTTATTCTTTCAACAAGTAATTATAATGAAGTATTTGTCACTATTACATCTGCAGCAAATCCACTTTATGTTTTCAGTTGGGTTTTAACTAGTGCTATGGTTCATGAATTGGCTCAGACATCACCCGACAAGGTTTATAGAAATGGTTTCTATAATAATGCAAGTGACTATACTGCTTGTGATTTTAAGGTAAATGATAATGCTTTATATGGTGCACATATGTCAATTAATGGTGCAGATGTTGCTGATTTAACAATGACTGTTTACTATCGTTAAATAAAGTAATATTTAACTAATTAAAATTGTCTATTAATGATTTATTAAAATGGACATGTACTATAAATACTGCTTCTATATTCGGAGGAACATTATTAGCACCTAAAAGTATTGGAGATTATAAGGCTATATTTTTTGAATGGTCTCTTTATAATGGTGGACCATATGTTCCCGTATTTATATTATCACCTGAAAATGGCATTACTTACAATAGCGTTTCAAATTATAGAGATCATAGCACGGATCGCAGAATTAGTATACAATATTCATTTTCTGGGAGATATGTAGATGGTTTAATTCCGAGATCTCAATATGATTATAATCTACAGCCTACGGAGGTAAATACTACTACATATATTTATATTAGAAAATTTTGGGTGGCTGAATAATTATTACAATTTCCCAAAGGGAATATTCCCTTTGGGAATTGTTTGTTTTTTCAATTATATATTATAATTTTATAATGGTACATTTTGAGTACCAGGTTAACAATTCAATACCGATATATTTAAGGAGGAAAATATTATGGGTTTATTTAAAAAGGTTGTTGTTAATGGTAATAAGCTTTCACCTGCAAAGGTTACAGAATTAGCTTTAAGAGCAGTTGATTCTATCGCATTAACAAGTTTTTCATCAACAGAAGAATTATACAGATTACTTAATATAAACTGTATGGGTTCTGATGTTGTTATTGATGAAGCTCTAAAGGAACTTGCAAATACATATAATAGTAGAGCTGCAAAAGATTCGGAGTTATTACATAATGTATCTTCAAATCAGGGATTAAAAGAATCATATATAACAAATATTGTTTTAATGGACGAAAAATTAAAAATGATAGCAGATGTTAGATCATATATTGCTATGCATAAAATTTCAGAAAAAGATCTTAAAGAATTACCTTTAAATGATGTTGAACCAGATGAACTTATAGATACAACATCAATAATATCTTCTATAGCCGCAGCTGTTCCAGATTCAAATAAAAAGATATCATTAATTGATAAAAAGAATTCAAAAGAAGGCTAATATATTTAATGGGGAGAATTTATTATGGAAATTACTTCAATGATAATGACAAATGAAGATATTGATATAGAATTAGATAATAATTTAGACTCTATTTCAATATTAACAAAAGAAAATCCATCATTAATACAAGAAAATGATACTTTCTATTTTGGGGATAATCCTGATATATATGGAATATTTATAGGGAAAAACTCTCCAATTATAGAAAAAATATTAAATTTAATTTATGATGAATAACGGGAAACTATGGAAAAATTGAAGGAAACTATAAAGTTAAGGGGTTCTTCTGGAAAAGTTATCGAATTAACATATGAAGAATTATTAAAAAAGAAAATAATTGGAAAAATAGAATTTAAAAATGGAAAATATTATGCAAAAATAACTCGTTGGTATAGTTTGGAAAAAGCATATGATTCATTAAATGAAGCGACTTTAAATTTAATAAAAATTGTTCAAAAAATTGATACATTAAAAAATATTAATAATATTTGAATAAACCGAGTAGCTGTTGGTACTCAGCTACTCGGCCTAGTATCTTAGACAATCATTACTGATATATCTTTATTAATATGTAAATTATATAAGTCTGAAAATAATTCTAAATTAGCAAAAGATATTATGATAAAATATTTTAACACCGAAATTGAAGATTCTTATATTTATATAGAAGATCTTAAAAAGAAAAAAGAATTAATATTAACTTCTACTATATAATCAAATAATCAAGACACTGAAGAATTAATTCTTCAGTGTCTTTTATTTTTTATTAATTTAAATTTAAAAAGTTAAATATGTAATTGTTTGGTTAACATTGTTTTGATCTGATATACTACTATACGCATATACCATTATATCTCCATTATATGTGACTTGAATTTAATAACGGTTAGCTCCACCGTTAACTTTCCAAGTGTGGGTAAAAGCAGGCTTTAATCTTTCATCTATGTGAGCAATAGTAATAGATTGTCCTACTGTTAAATTTTTAAATCCATCAAAGCCAAATTTTCTTTGAACTATAGGGTTGTATAAATATCCAGTGTCTGTAATATTTTCAGGTATAACTTTTTCTAAATCATTATTTTTATAAACATAATTATTCGCACATAAACATACCCCAAATTTGAACATTTGAATTTGCTGGTGCAGTACCATCTACACCAATATTAAAACCATTACTATTACGTGCAGTTCTAGGATAATATGTACCGCTTAATAATTGGCTATAAGAACCATTTCCATTATCCATTATTGGTAAAATAACATTACCACTACTGTCTAATAATTTAAATAAACCTTGACCTGCAGAAATAGCAGAAGGCCATGTACCTCTAAGATTAATATAAACCCAATTTCCAAATTTATAAGCCCAATATGCTTTATTAGTAGCAGCGGTTGAACCATAAACTACTGTTAATTTTTCAGCTCCAATTATACCATGAAAAATAGGAACTCCACTTGAAAGAGGGTATTCAATAATAGCTCTATTTTTTGTATTATCATAAATATAAAAATTGCCACCATTAGCACAACCAAACCAAACTCTACGATTTACAGCATTATTTAAAACATTTTCTACAATATACATAGGATTGTCTTTATATGTAGTAGTATCACCTGTCATATATCCACCAGTTTTTGATAGTTTACTATCTAAATCATTAATGTGCAATTCTAACAAAAATAAAATAATGTACAATAATGATTTAATTAATGGATATATAATTAGTTCTGCAATAGCTGACGCATCTGATACATATGGTTCATTAATTGAAAAATTATTTAATAATATTGATGATATAACTAAAATTAGACGTATTATTTTAGGTGGAACATGTTATTGGTTGACAAAAAATTCTGTCAATTCTGCAACTTTTACTTGTTCAGATGTTTATTTAGCATCGTCATCGCCATTAAATGTAATTATATATTTATCAGAATTAGGATATGAAAATAACAATTATCATTGGATTAGATATACATCAAATGGCAATTATGAAGATAGAACAAATAATATCGTTGGTGCAGGGGTACTAATAGAAGCTTATTACTAATAATAAAACAATAAATCCCCTGATCTTAATTGATCAGGGGATTATTTT
>JAEEJT010000186.1 GCA_016282055.1 Bacilli bacterium | reverse complement strand
TGGAGGAAACTGTAATGAAAGATTTAAAGGGAACTTTTTTATTTGCTCAATCTGGGGGACCAACTAGTGTTATTAATGCATCTTGTTGTGGTGCGTTAATGGAAGCATTAAAGAATCCTAATGTTACTCAAGTGTTAGGGGCTGAGTATGGTGTTAAAGGGATTCTTGAAGAAAGGTTTTTTGATATAAGAAAAGAAGATAGTTATGAACTTGAGTTATTAAAGTATACACCATCTTCAATTTTAGGATCTTGTCGCTATAAATTAAAAGATTTTTCTGTTGATGAAGAAGATTATTTAAAAATACTAAATGTATTTAAAAAATATGATATTAGATTTTTTCTTTATAATGGTGGTAATGATTCAATGGATACTTGCAATAAAATAAGTAAGTACTTTGAATATAAAGGTTATAATTGCAATGTTATTGGTGTTCCTAAAACTATTGATAATGATTTATATGGTACTGATCATTGTCCTGGTTATGGTAGTGCTAGTAAGTTTATTGCAACAAGTTTGATGGAAATATATCAAGATGTTCATGTATATGATCAAGGAAGAATTGTATTCGTTGAGATTATGGGTAGAAATGCTGGATGGTTAGCATGTAGTGCTATGATTCCTGAAATTAAAGGATTTGGCCCTGATTTATTATATTTACCTGAACAACCTTTTGATTTAGATAAGTTTTTTTCTGATGTTATTGATGTTAGTAAGAAGAAAAATGGTAAAGTTATTGCTGTAATTAGTGAGGGAGTTAAAGATAAAGGTGGAAATTATATTTCTGAATCTTTGTCAAATTGTAAATCAGATTCTTTTGGTCATACTCAACTTGGTGGAATATGTGAAGTTTTAGCATCTATTGCTTCAACAAAATATAATTTAAAAGTAAGACCTATTAAGTTAAGTTTATTACAAAGATGTAGTGCTCATATTGCAAGTTTAACTGATATTAATGAAGCTTATAATGCTGGAAAATATGCATGTAAATATGCTATTGAAGGTTATACTGATAAAATGGTTGTATTTGAAAGAGATAAGAATAGTAAAGAATATAGGATAAATTATGTATTATCTGATTTAAGTTTAGCAGCAAATAATGAAAAGACTGTTCCTCTTGAGTGGATAAAGGATGATAATAAAGGAATGAAACAAGAGTTTTTTGATTATGTTTTACCTTTAATTAATGGCAAATCAGAATATCCAACTGAAGATGGTTTGCCTAGATATGCTAGATTAAAGAAGGTTCTTTATAAATTATAGTTTATTGCGATATTTAAATATGATAAAATATAACTAAGAAGGTGTTATTATGTATAAATACAACTTAGAAACAAATTATAAATTTAATATTAATTCACCTTTAAGTGAATATCCAAGAAAACAATTTGAAAGAGATTCATATTTTAATTTGAATGGTTTGTGGAAGTATAAAGTATTTAGTGATAATAATCTATTTACTAATTATAATAAGGATATTGTTGTTCCATATTGTATTGAATCTCCATTATCTGATGTTAGTATTGATTTAAAGGATAATGAAAAGATTGGATATTTAAAAGTATTTTCTTTTCCAAAAGATTTTATTAAAGATATTATTTATTTACACTTTGGTGCTATTAGTGGTAGTTGTGACATTTATTTAAATAGAAATTTTATTTATCATAATGAAGATAGTTTTACTCCTATAAGCGTTGATATTTCTAAGTATATAAAAGATGATAAAAATGAAATTGTTATAATTGTACATAATAATAGATTACCTTTAGGTAGACAAAATCATGAAGGTAATAAAAAATGGCATTCAATAGTTAGTGGAATTTGGCAAACTGTTTGGTGTGAGAGCGTTGGTTGTAATCATATTAAAAATATTAAATATATAACTGATCTTGATAATAAAACTATTGAGATTAAAATTGATTGTGAAAAAGTTATTGAAGATATACCAGTTTATTGTGAGGTTTTCTTTGGTGGTAAACCAGTAAAAAAGTGTAAGATGAATAATAATGCTTGCATGATTAAACTTGATGATGTTTATTATTGGTCACCAGAAGAAGCTAATTTATATGATGTAAGGATTAAACTTGATGATGATGAAGTATATTCTTATTTTGGAATGAGAAAGTTTAGTATTGAAGACATAACTGGTAAGAAAATGATTTGTTTAAATAATGAAGCATTCTATTTGAATGGTGTTGCTACTTTAGGATATTATCCAGATGGTTTATATACACCTAAAAACTATGATATTATGAAATATGAATTAAAGACATTAAAAGATCATGGATTTAATACTATTCGTGTTTTAGATAAGATAGAATGTGATTTATTTTATTATTATTGTGATAAACTTGGAATTATTGTTTGGCAAGATTTTGTTTCTAATTGTTCTTATAATAGATTCTTTGATAGTTTTGTTCCTAGACATTTAAATTCTAATGTTAGACTTGTTAAAAATAAGATTTCTAAAAGTATTAAAGATGAGTTTATAGATCATATAAATGAAGTATATAATTATTTAAAGAATCATACATCAATTGGTTTATGGACTGTATTTAATGAAGGTAGAGGACAATTTAATCTTGTTGATGTAACGAATATCTTAAGAACTTTAGATAATTCAAGAATTATTGATAGTGCTAGTGGATGGTTCTATCGTGACAATGAAAATTCTATAAATAGTGTTCATCAATATGGCAGAAATTTGAATTTTAATAAAGGTAAACTAGGAAAAGCAAAAGGAGCATACATAAAGCCTCTTGTTATAAGTAGTTTTAGTGGTGTTGATTTTGCTATTAATGATGATAACAAAGAAGAAGTATTAGCTAATTTTAACAAGAATTTTAAAAATTTATATGAAAATTGTATAATAAATAACTTGGCAAATGGAATTAGTGGTTCTATTTACTATATGTTAACTGACGTTGAAAACGAATATTCAGGAATATTTACATATGATAGAAAAATATGTAAACTTGATAGAGAGTTAGCGTTAAATTTAAATAAGAGAATTAAGTGTGGTAGTTATGGAAAATAATACGATATTATTAACAATTAAAAAGGTTGGTATTAATGGAGAAGGAGTTGCTTATTATAAAAAGAAAGCTGTCTTTGTTCCTAATGCTATACCTGGTGAAGTTTGTGAAGTTAAGATTACCAAAGATTATGATAAATATTTAACTGGTGTTGTAACAAGATTTAAGAAGATGAGTGAATATCGTGTTAAACCAAGATGTGAATATTATGGTAAGTGTGGTGGATGTCAATTACAACATATGGCATATGAATATC
>JAEEJT010000185.1 GCA_016282055.1 Bacilli bacterium | reverse complement strand
TTACCTCTTTATTATAATTATACCAAATGAATTTATTTATACAATTTATCTTTTTTATCTTTGACATTCCTTTACAATTCTATATAAAATAACTTGTCGAAATATATACTTTATTTGAGGGAAATGTTATAATATAATTGACTATTTATAGGAAGGATGTGGGAATATGAAAAAGAAAATGATACTCATGTTTATAGTAGCATTTATTTTAGTTATGCCTACATATTTTCCTAAAGCTATAGTAAGAGCAGGAGATATAACTTCAAGAAATGAATGTCCTAATTTTGAAGTTGCTTTAGCTCGTAGTGATGGCCTAGATAAGATTCAATGCTATGATACTTATGACCAAGCTAAAGCTGCTATGAATGCTGATCCTAGAGATGATGTAATTATTGTTGAACATGGAGTAGTAATAAATGCTAAATATGCAGTTATTGATTATGATAGTGATAGACGAAATACTATTTATGTATATGATTCTTCTACATCTAACACTCATAATGGACATTATATACTAAGTACATCACCAGATGATGCTGTTGTATTAGATTATGATTATAATACTAAAAGAATTAAAATTAAAATATCTGGTTTAACTGGATGGATAGACAAAAAAAGAGGAGCTGCTGACATTTATGATGTAGTACCATTAGTATGGATGACTAGACCGCAATATTACCAAGTTACATCTGATAAATTAATACATCATTTTCCTGGTAATATATATGGAACAAATGAACTTGAAACATCAACAATAACTATTGATGCTAAACCTACAATGTTAAATGAAGGTAATTATTATAGTTATGATGGACATTATTTTTATACAAATCTTAAAACTTTAATAAATGATTATAAAAATAATACATATCAAAACTCAGTTAATCCTACTAATCCTTATTACAATTTTTATCAATATTTATCATTTAGAACTAAAACAGTTTATTCTGCTGATAATATAAATGATTATTTAAATTCAAGAACTTCAGAATCTTCTGTATTACGTAATACTGGAGCACTCTTTACAAAATATCAAGATCTATATGGAACAAACGCAATATTAATGTTAAGTATTTCATCAAATGAATCAGCAATGGGAACATCATTAATTGCTAGAAATAATATATTTGGTTTAAATGCTGTAGATGCAAATCCTAGTGGTAATGCAGATGGATTTGATAGTATAGAAGATTGTATAAGACAATTCTCATATTATTGGTTATCATTTGGATTCTTACAACCTGGTGATAATGGTGGAAGTATTTCAAAGACAAGATTTAGAGGTTCTAATGTTGGTAATAAGGATGAAGGATTAAATTATAAATATGCTAGTGATCCATTCTGGGGTGAAAAAGCAGCATCTTACTATTATCAATTAGATAAAAGATATGGTTTCCAAGAAAAGAAACAAGCTAAGTATGCTATAGCAGTTTTAAATAATACTTATCCAAATGGAGTGTATGCTAAAAAAACACCTAATGGTGAAAATGTAAGTAGTTTTTATAAATATGTAAATATAGATTCACCAGTGGTAGTTGTAGCAGAAGTAAAAGATTCAAATGGAAAGACATGGTATAAGATTCAAAGCGATGCTACATTGGATGCAAATGGTAATTTTGTTAATAATTCTACAGATAATGGTGGAAATAATGTGTATCTATGGGATAAGAGCTATGTTTATGTTGATAGTACATATTTTAAAAAGATAACTGATACTACAATTAATACAGAAACATATGATGAAAACAATAACAATAATAATAATAACAATAACAATAACAATAACAATAACACTAATAATCAAACACAACCAGAGGAACCAAAGATACCTGTATCAACAGTAATATCTAGTGCAAGTTATGGTTATGGTGGAGGAATAATAACAGGTATTGCATTAAATACAGATGTTAATACACTTATTAATTCATTAACAGCAAAAGGAGCACAAAGTGTAATCATAACTACAGAAAGTGGTCAAGCCAAATCTGGTAAACTTGCAACAGGCGATAAAGTAACTGTTAAAACTAATGCAGGATCTGAAACATTAACTATCGTTATATCTGGTGATACAACAGGTGATGGAATAATAAACGCATCTGACTATGTTAAGATAAAGAATCATATAATGGAAACAGCTAGATTATTCGGTGTTTTTGAAAAAGCTGCTGACTATGATAATGATAAAAACATAACTGCATCAGATTATGTTAAAGTTAAAAATTATATAATGGGACAATAAAAAGGGGAATAATATGAAAAAAAGAATATTAAGTATACTATTAGCATTATTATTTATAATTCCAATAAAAGTTAATGCTGCATCATTAGAAATGTATGCATCATCAACTACTATAACTACAGGTAGTAGTGTTAAAATAACTGTTAAAGCAAATGGACTAGCTGGTAGATTTTCAGTAACTAGTTCAAATTCGGGTGTATTATCTGGAGGAACTGGTAGTGAATGGTTAGAAAATGAATCCAAGAGTTATACTTTTAGTGCTAAAAGTATAGGTAGTGCTACTATAACAGTCAATGCTATTAATGCTGCAGATTCTTCAACAAGTGCAGCATTTAGTGGAAGTAAATCAATTACTATTAAAGTAGTTAAACCTCGTGAGAAATCAAATAATAATAATCTTAAAGATTTATCAGTAGAAGGTTATACCTTAACACCTGAGTTCTCTAAAGACACACTTGAATATAACGTAGAAGTAACAGATGATAAAGAAACAATTAAAATAAATGCTGAAAGAGAAGATGGTTATTCATCTGTTGAAGGTGATGGAGAAAAAGAAGTTGCTGAAGGACTAAATAAATTCGAAATTAAAGTAACATCAGAAACAGGTAAAGAAAAAGTCTATACATTAAATATTAATGTAAAAGATGCAAATCCAATAGAAAAGAAAATAGATGGTGAGTCATATAGTTTAGTTAAAAGAAGTAAAACTTTAGTTGTACCTAAAGGATTAGATCAAGAGAAATTTACATTAAGTACTATAACTATAGATGAGGTTGAAATACCAGCATTAGTAAGTGAAGAATTAAATCTAACACTTATTGGATTAAAAGATAAAAATGATCAAATTTATCTATATAAAGTAGTAGATGGAAAAATAACTACTAGATATGAATTACTAACAACAGAAGGTTTAAGCGTTGAATTTAAAGAACCTACAAAGGTTTTAGAAGGTTATACTAAAACAACTATTAAGATAGGTGAAAAAGAATATACAGCTTATCAAAATAAATATAAAGGTTATGCATTAGTATTTGGTACTAATATAAATACTAAGGAAGATAACTGGTATCAATATGATTTAAAAGAAAAGACATTACAAATTTATAATAGTGATCAAATAGATGATATGAATAAAAATCATAATAAAGAAATAAATGATTATAAAACATTATTATATTGTGCAGCAGGAGTAGGTGGATTCTTATTATTAGCGGTAATAGTATTAATCATTCTTTTAGTTAAAAAGAGAAAAGATAAAAAAGTAGATATTGATAAGATATTTGATGAACCTAAAGATATGCCTTTAGAAAAAACTAAAGAATTAGATAAATCAGAAATAATTATTAATAAGGTTGAATCAAAGGAAAAAGCAGAAGAGGTTAAATCTACTAAGAAGGATCCAATTAAACAAGCAGTAAGAAGAAAAAAGATAAAAGAAATAGTTGATGCTAAGCCATCAGAATTCTTGAATACACAAGACTTAAAAGAAATATTAGAAACACCTAAATTAGTAGAGGAACCTAAACCAAGAAAGAGAAAGAATAGTGCAATAGAAGATGAAGATATGGCATTAGATTTCTTAGATGAAAAACAAAAGAAAAGAAGAACAAAAAAATAGAAGTTCAAATTGAACTTCTTTTTTTAATCTCCTAAAGTAAGAACTATTGATGTATTAGTAGGAACAGTAGAATTAGCTAACATTGATTGCTTAATTACCTTAGAACCATTTCCATCAAATGTACATTTTATATTAGCATTATCACATTTATTTTTGGCATCATTTTTACTTAAACCTATTAGATTTGGGATTACTGTATCACCGCCATCTGATATTACTAATTTAATTTGATCAGTAGTTTTAATCAATTGACCTTTAGAATGGCTTGATGATATCAATTGACCTTTAGGTACTGTATTGCTGTATTCATAGTCAATAGAGTAACTTATTTCCTTTTCATTTGCCCATTTTCTGAATGAATCTATATCAGTAAATTCAATCATTTTTAATTGACCTTTTGATATAACTATTTCAACTAATGTACCAGGTTCAATTTGTGTATCTTGTGCGTAATTTGCTTCAATTACTTTTCCTTCTTTAATAGTATTATGATATTCTTCAGTAAATGATGTAAGTATTCTATTATTAGT
>JAEEJT010000184.1 GCA_016282055.1 Bacilli bacterium | reverse complement strand
TAAAGTACCAATATCAAAATATTTTCTATCATTAAATATAACTTTTTTTGAACGTTTTACTTTACCTACTTCTCCAGTTTCATACACATTTCCAGTTCCCGCTTGAATAACATTCCATTCTTTCAACTTTGAATCAGCATTCTTTTCTAACCAATCACAAAATATATCAATATTATTAAAGAATGTTGTTTGAGCACAAAATCTAAATTTTCTTAAATAATCAATAATATATTTTGAATCTACTCCAGTTGATAATAAATTAGAATTATTATAAGCATTTGTAAAAGTTAAACTTGATATAAAATTATTTGTTAAATCAAGATTATACTTTTGAATTGCTTCATCATTATCATAGAAAGTTGTTTGTGGAGCTGAACCACTATAATCTAAATCATACGCAACTGCTGATTGCATCTTATTTTTAGAAGTTAATCTTGAATGATAAGTATTTAAAATTACTGGTCCACAATTTATAGGAGAATCACCTAATTGATATTTAAATAAGTCTTTTCTTAACTCATACTCAACGTTAGTTAATTCATTATATTTTATAATAGTATCTTCATCTAACCATAGTCTAACTAATAATTCATATCCAATACGATAACCAAACCATCTACCCATTTGCATTAACGAATCAACTAAATTATTCTTTCTTGCAAAATATGAAGTTGTTAAACCTTCAAGTGTTAAACCTCTAGATAATGTATCTCCACCAGTAACAATAAATCCTAATGCTTCATCTAAAGGCACATTACTATCAGGATAAATCAATCTAGGTTGTTCTTCTTCGGATAAAACTTTTTCAATTGCAGAATTATCAATTGCTTGATTAATACCTTTCGAATAAGTTATTCTATCATTACTATTATGAGCAAAAGTAATTTTATATGAAAGAATATCTCTTATTATTGGTTCTAAATCATCAAAAGGAACATATGAATCTATTTCTCTACCATAATTTTGCATAATGTCATAAAAGTCTTGTTTATTAAATCTTTCAGTTTCATTTTTATAAACTTCTCTACATCTATCTAAAAAGATATCTCTATCAATAGTATTAAGATAACTAATTGCACTATTAGATAGGTTTTCGTGATTATATGTTTTTCTATTATCATGTATTAACATAGTAACAGGTTTATTTTTCTTCTTATATCTAAATGTTGCTAAAGTACAAACAAACCAACATAAAGCATCTTTTAATGATTCAGGTATATTAGTAGAAGCACTATCTTCACAACTAGATAGTTTATCTAAATCATCATCACTTATATTTCTAACTATATCTAAACCATCTGCTTGTTTACCTGTTTTTTCAGGATTACCAAATATTTCTTGAGCACCAATATATTTAGGTGATTTAGGTAATACATAAATAAAATCTTTAGGATAAATAGATTCAGATTCATTTAAAAAATTACCATAAGGAGTTGCAGTATAACCAATATAATTCATACCAGCAACTTTATCAGTATAATTATCAATTAATTCAGTTATTAAACTATTAATTTTTGATCTTTCAGAATCGGGTCTATTTATATCATTTGTATTAAGTCCTGCTTGATCAGCTTCATCATCAATTAATAGAATTTTTGCATTTTGTAAACTAGGTTTCCCTGCACCAAATAACCAATCTCTAATTTTAGCTAATCTCTTAGAGTTTTTTAAACTTACAATAACAGTTTTCTTATTAGAATTAATTAAATTATATGCATTTGGAGTTGTATTAGTAATTTGATCAATAAACTCCCAATGAATATTACTATTCTTAGCATATTTAATATCTTCCATAAAACGATTTAAATTTTGTTTTCTTAAATTTTCAATAATACCTGATAAAACAATAAAAACATTAAAACCATAATCAGCAGCCATTGTCATAATAGACTCAATACTATTAGTTTTTCCTGATTGAACATAACCCATAACTAATCCTTTAACTGTACCAGTAGCACTTGTATCAGGAGAAATACTATTTAGTATTTGAACAGTAGATTTTTCTAATCCTTCAATTTCTTCAAAAGTATATATTTTTTTACTAATTAAATGTTCTTTAAACACTTGCCAAGCACTAAATTCATTTTCAGGTGCAACACAATGACTTTTATATTTTTCAGCTATAATATTACCCTCGTTATTAATAACTCCATCTTGTATTTTCTTAACATAATCTACAAAATCAGTCCATATTTTTTCATATTCATCAGTTATATTATCATTTAAGGCTTTCATAAGATTATAATCATATAATTTTTCTAAACTTATACCGCTTTTTAATAAATGATATACATCTCGTTTTACCTCATCATATTCTATTTTATTAAATTCTTTATATATTTCTGTATCGAACATATCTTAATCACCTAACACCTTCACCATTTTCTTCCGACATATTTATAATAACTCAATAATCATTATAAAAAAAGAAAAATAGAAGTAAAAAACTTCTATTATTAAAGATCTTTTAAATAATCTTTTAGTTTGTTATCAGTACAATAAACATAGCAACCTTTCATACCTCTAGTCATTAATGTTCTATAAGTATTTTTAATAATAGAATCAGCTATTTCATTAGCTTTATCTTGTCCTTCTTCTTTAGCTATTTTATTTATACCTTTTAATGAACTATCAGTAGATGCTCTTTTAGAATAATCAGTAACAATATGACCATCTTCATATTTCATATCATCACCTATTATTACTCCTACATAATCAAACTCTAATCCTTGACAAGTATGAATACAACCCACTTCATTAACTGAAGTTGGATCTATTGCCCAAGTAGATGAATTACCTAAATTCCAACTCATCTCAAAGTTATGTTCAGGTAATACAATATCATGTATATCAGTATTATTCTTACCTTCAGTAATCCAGTTCCAGCAATAACCTGCTACCATTCTAGATTTATTATTAATATTATTTTTTTCTATAATTGCTTTTCTTAATTCATTTGGATCATCAAATACTTTAAAGTCATAATCAAATCCATCTATATCAAAGTTAGCAGTATCTCTTATTTCTAACATCCTATCTAACCATGCTACATATCCATCAGATCCATTACATCTAAATTGACTCTCTAAATCAAATGTATAAATACCAGCACCTAAATCTTTAGCATACTTCTTAATAAGTTCTTCGCTACCAATATCCTTAAGAGTTACTTTTTGATTTTCATCAATAAAGAACACTGAGAATTTAGATGCATTAATAATTTCTTTAATTTGGTTTTCACCTTTATTTTGAAACATTCCTGATTTAGCATTTAATCTATGTGCTTCGTCTACTACTAAACAATCCAGTTTATTATATTCTTCATCTATGAAACTTCCTGATCCTTGGAATAAGTGATTAATATATGTTTGAGTATATTTACCTCTTAATTTAGAAGAATATACATTTCTAGGAGCAGAATTCTTAGTAACATAGAAACATGTCATACCTCTTCTATTAAGTTCTACAAGTAAATTAATAGCAAGTACAGATTTACCTGTTCCAGGTCCTCCTCTAACTATAAATACATTTTTTGTGTTACTACCAACTGTATCAATAGCATATCTAAGCGCATATTCATAAACTATCTTTTGTGAATCAATCATATAGAATTCTTGATTACCATCTAACATTTGTACAAGTGAATCTTGTAGCATTTTAGATGGTCTAATTCTACCATTATCAATTTCATAAAGAATCTTACCATCATCACCATCTTGAATATACTTCTTAATGAATTTTCTTAACTTTAATACATCATTATGTCCAAATAAAGGTGCATTATCTACATACTCTTTAT
>JAEEJT010000183.1 GCA_016282055.1 Bacilli bacterium | reverse complement strand
GCATGATAAGACTTTTACATCTGCTGTATTCTGTGATGGTGTTAAGTTTGGTGAAGGTACTGGTAAAGATAAAAAAGAATCTGAACAAATGGCGGCTAAAAATGCATTAATGAAATTAAAAAAATAGGTGACTTATGAAAGCATTTGGTGACTTAATTAAAGAAAACATAATATCTTTTCAAAATAGTTTACTTGATAATTATTACAAATTAGGTTTAGATGAAACGGAATGTTTAGTTTTATTAAAACTTCAACAATATTTAAATAATAATAATTGTTATTTAAATACTAGTGAAATTTGTAAGAATACAAGTTTAAATAATTCTGATTTTTCCAATATTGTTTTAAATCTTGTTAAAAAAGATTTTATTAAATTAGAGTTTGATGAATCATATGGACTTGAGAAGTTTAGTCTTGATGGATGTTATAAACAACTTGGTTTTCTTCTTGAAGGAGATGAAGCAAGTCTTGATGAAAAGAAGAATGAACTTTTAATGCGTGATGCTGTTGAAAATGTTGAACAAGCTTTGAATAAGATTTTATCTCCAATAGAACTAAATATTATTAGAAGATGGATTTATGAAAAGAAATATAAAACTATTGATATAAATGATGCTATTAATAAAGTTGCAACAAGAAAAATCAAAAGTGTTAATGCAATAGATAGATTATTATTTCAAAAATATAATGAAACTGATAATGTAAATACTTCAAGTGAAGCTATTGAGTTATTTAATAAACTATATGGAAAGAAATAAAGCTCAAGAGATATTTAATACTTTAACTTGTTTATTTCCTAATGCATGTTGTGAATTAAACTATAATAATAACTTTGAATTATTAATTGCTGTTATATTATCTAGTCAAACAACGGATAAAAAAGTAAATGATGTTACTAAGGTTTTATTTAATAGATATCCTGATTGTTATAGTTTAAGTAATGCTAGTGTTAATGATGTATTTAATATTATTAAACCTTTAGGAATAGCTAGTGTTAAGTCTAAAAGAATTATTGATATAGCTAAAATTATAACTAATAATTATAATAGAATAGTTCCAAATGATTATGAAAGTTTGGTTAATTTGCCTGGAGTTGGAAGAAAAACAGCAAATGTTGTTTTATCTGAAGGGTTTAATGTTCCTAGGATTGCTGTTGATACTCATGTGGCTAGATGTAGTTATTTATTAGGTCTTACTAATGAAAAAAATAATGTAAATATTATCGAAGAAGATTTAATGAAATTATTCGATGAAAAAGATTATAAAGATGTACATTTAAAAATACTTTTCTTCGGTAGATATTTATGTAAAGCAATTAAACCTGAGTGTAGTAAGTGCCCTTTTATTAATATTTGTAAAAAGTATAAAAAATAAGGTAAACACATTATATGTGTTTACCTTTTATTCTTTTCTATAGTGTTTATATATCATTGATAGTTGTTCATCAATGAAGTTTGTTAGTTGAAGTCTTGAGTATGTTGATTGATTTCTTAACCAATATAGAATAGTAGCTGTTAATCCACCAACAATATATGTTGATATTAAATCAAGACTAAAATTCTTATATTGATTCAATTTTAGATCAATTATTACTTCTTTAGCAATTAGTTCTAAAGAAGTATATATTATATATTCAACAAGTGGATTTGAATCTTCATTTGATAATATTAAGATAACATCTTGATATTTTAAACATTTTTCAAGACAAATTGCTATTAAAGCTCTTACTTTCTTTTCAACGTTTATTAATGTAATATCTTGTTTAAAGTTTTTATTAATTGTATTAGTTAGATCATCTTTAAATCTTTTAATTAAAGAATCAAATAAATCATATTTATCTTTATAATGATTATAGAATGTTATTCTATTAATATTAGCTTTTTGACAAATATCATTAACTGTTATTTTATTAAATGAATTTTCTTTTAATAAGTTTAGTAATGATGCTTGTAAAGCTAATTCAGTTTTTTCTATTCGTAAATCAACTTTTTCTTTCATATTATTCACCATAAGTATAATAATTATAACTGAAAACGTTAAAATAGTCAAGTTTAACACTTTCGTGCTTTACTTGACTACTTTAATTTATCCTTTATTGAATCTAAATCTGGTTTAACAAATATGCTTTTAAAGTTTGTATAATTTACAAATGATCCTTTTATCCCAGGTATTCTTTTTACATTTTTCATACTAGTGTAATCAACAATTACGTTTGATGATTCTCTTCTACTGGAGTAGTATGATGCAATAGTTGAAGTAATAAAGATATTGTCATCAGTTAACTTTAATGTTTTAAGTATTACATGACTTCCTGGTACTCCTTGTACATGGAAGAAGTAATCTTGCTTAGTTGCTATATTGTGTGTTATATAGTTGTTTTGAATATTATTTTTTCCAACATAGATAATATCATCATTATATTTAAATGTTAGAAAGTTTGGTTTTGATTTTCTAGCTTTCTTTCTTGTATAATCTCTTTTTATATTAAGTTCATTATATATTTCTGATATATCTAATGATTTTGATATTGTAATTTGATCTAAAATACAATTATAGTATTTTATATTTTCATTTGAAATATCTATTTGCTTTTGTATTTCATCAATTGCTCTTTTTGATTTTTGATATTTATTAAATATCTTTTTTAAATTTTCGTTTGGTGAAAGAAGTGGATCAAGATTTATTTTATAATCTTTATCATTATCATAGAAGTTTTTAACTATTATACTTGAATCACCTTTTTTTATTAAATAAAGATTAGATGCTAATAGATTACCTGTTTTTTCTAAATCAAGGTTTTCTTTTGCTTTTAGTAATTCATTTTCTTGTTTAGATATTTTTTCTGTTAGTTTTCTTAGTTCTTTATGTATATAATTAGATAGTATTATTTTTTCATTTGTTTCGTTTTTATCATTTTTAATATTATAGAAGAAGTACTCTAACATTTCTGATAGAGTTTGAAAGTATTTTCTTTCTCCTTCTAGATACTTTAAATCAAAAGCATAAAAATAAGTTTTATTGTTTGATTTAATAACTACAGGATTTACTTTATTATTTATTATATCAAGTGTATTATTAAAAAGTATTTCTTTATATAGGAATGTTGATATACCAATGAATTCTTTTCCTTCAAAGTCTTTTTCTTTATAAGTATAGGGATTTAATCTATCACTTTCTATATATTTATATGTTACTTTTGGAACAAGCATTCTTTTATCTTTTGTTTCACTGAATTCTCTTCTAAATACATCGATTATAGTGTTATCTTCATTTATAAGAATCATATTACAGTTTCTACCATATAATTCTATTATTAGTTTTATTTTATTTATATATCCAAGTTCTGTGAAACTATTTAAAGATATTTCAATAACTCTATCATATGAGTATTGTTCTATCTTTGTTATAATACTTGATTGAAGATATTTTTTTAATTGTGTATGAAAAGTGTTTGTTATTAGAGTATTATCAAGTGGCATGTTAGTTAATCTAACATGCATATTGTTACTATTCATACTAATATAAAGTTTCTTTTTATTTTGTAATTCAAAATATATTTCATCATTTGTTATTGAATTAACTTTATTTATTCTTAAGTTCTCAATTTGTTTTAATTCATCAACAAGATATTTAACAAATATACCATCAATCATGTAAATCACCTTTATTTATTATACCACAAATTAGGTATTTTTTTAATTATTAGTATTTATTTTTTAAGCAAAATGTGATATAATTAATTAATTAAGAGGAATTTGTGTATGAAGTTAGATGACAAAGGGTTATTAATTGTTATTTCTGGTCCTAGTGGAGTTGGTAAAGGAACAGTAAGAAAGGCATTATTCGAAATACCAAATCAGAATTTTGTTTATTCTGTTTCCATGACTACAAGAAAACCTCGTGATGGTGAGGTTGATGGTAGAGAGTATTTCTTCGTTAGTAAAGAACAATTTGAAGATAATATTAAAAATGGAAAGATGCTTGAATATGCAGAGTTTGTTGGTAATTACTATGGTACACCACTTGATGAAGTTAATAAACAACTTGCTTTAGGTAACGAAGTTGTTTTAGAGATTGAAGTTCAAGGCGCATTACAAGTAAGAGAAAAGATGAAAGATGCTATTTTTATTTTTATTGCTCCACCTACTATCGATTCACTTTATAAACGTTTAATTAATAGAGGTACTGAACCAGTTGAAATAATTCAAGAAAGAATTGAAAAAGCAAAAAGAGAAATTAATTTAGCTTATAAGTATGATTATATTGTTGTTAATGATACAGTAGAGAATGCTGCTGATAGAATTATGGCAATTATTCGTGC
>JAEEJT010000182.1 GCA_016282055.1 Bacilli bacterium | reverse complement strand
TCACATCTTTAGAACAATATGTAAAATTAGTTGAAGATTGGATAAAGTTTTATAATACTTCTAGAATTAAAAAAAGAGATTTGTCGTAAAACAAATCTCTTCTTTTTTAAGTCCTTTTTATTAGTGTACCCATTTAGGGGTTCACTTCATTAATACAATCTTTTTTTATACAAAAAAGTCGCCCATACGAGCGACCTTTTTGCTTTTATTTTAACCTTCTCTAAATGAGTCAAAGCTCATTTCACAAATGAATTTTCCTTTTCATAGATAAATTGTACCATATCAATATAATATAGTCAACTAATTTATTCAATAACAGTTTGTAATTGACCTTTAGTTATTGTAATATCAATTAATTGTTTTGCAATTTGTCTTCTTTTTTTAATACCTTCATCTACTTCAAGTAGACCTCCAGATATACCTTCCCAAATAAATAAAGTTGCACTAATATTTAAAAAATCATAAATAAACTTTTGCAAATTCAAATTATCAATAAGATAACTTAAAAACATAAGTGCAATACCAATTATAATAAATAAAAACCCTTTAATGATTTTATGATAACCATTAATTAAAGAAGTATAAAAGAATAACTTGATATTATCAACGATAATCTTTTCAGTTTTCTCTTTAGTATAATTACCGAAATCTTTAATATCGATTTCAATTCTTAATTTATAACTTTTCGGTAAAATATTAATAGCACTACTTATATCATCAAATAAAGTATCATTAAACTTTTCAACAAGATCATCACCAAATGCATTATCAATTAAATCAGAGAATCTATTATAAAAAAGTTTTAATGTTGCTATATTACCGTCTATTTGAAAATATTTGGAAATGATATCTTCATTGATTTTCTTAACTTCATCAGTTATTTTAATCTTTGGCATAATATCAACCTCACTATATAAATTATACCATAAGAAAAGCCAAAAAGCAAAAATTATTTAACATAATGTTAAAATAAAACCCCCATAAGTCTTTCCAATTTTACTTGGTCCAACTTATGGGGTTCACCTTATAATCCGGTTTAATTAAATGCTTTTTCCATATCAGTTGAATAACAATACTTAGCACCAGTAAATTTACCAAATATATATTTATTAGATGCTGATTCGCACATTACATACATCTTGCCATCAACAATAACAACTTCTTCACTCATTGGAGCAATCTTAAAATCTTTAATTAAAGCATTACTATCTAAAGAATAACACTCAACAGTATTGCCTAAGAAAGTAACATCATTTTCTCTATTCATTTTAGTTAAATCATATTCATAAATATGAGAGAAAGCAACACCATATGATGTTGATAAATATACTTTATCATGAGTAAATACAGCACCTTGAACAAGATCAGTTGTTGAATAACAAACACTAGGAATCTTGCTTAATCCAAATAAACAATCCTCACCTTCCATAAACTCAAAACCAACAAGGAAAGCTTGATTATAATCTCCACCTTTAGTATTAATCTTATGACCTTCTACAGTAGGATAATTTTGTTCACGATAAAATTCACCAACAAATAATTTTCCATCAAATACACAAGTATAAGCAACACCTAATTTATCATCATCATTAAGACATGTATTAAATAATCCAAGTGCCTCTACACTACCTTTATCTTCACAATTACTAACATCACTATAAGAATAGCATAATAATCCTTTGCTATCAGCAACATATAAATAATCGCCATAGACTGTTAATCCACCAGCATGACCTTTAAAATCATCGTTCTTATCATTTTTTAAATATATTGTCTTTTGTAACTCTTTTGTTTCCTTATTAACAATAAATATAGGAGACTTGCTACCATCTTTCATATAACCACATACATAAAAATTACCAGTATTTTCATCATATGATAATCCTTGAGCAACAAATCCATCATCAATAGAAGGAATAAGAAATTCTTTTTGACTAGCTTTATAATAACTACTAACACTTAATCTAAAATATCCAATTACTCCTAAGAAAAATAGAGCTATAATAACAACTATACATCCAATAACTTTTAATAATTTTTTCATAAATAACTCCTTATTAAATATAATTAAATTATACCACCAAAAATAACCATTTCAATAAAAAAATCTGTAATTTAATACAGATTTTAGAAAACATATAAATAAATTCCAATAAATTGTACAACACATCCAAATAATACAGCAAAGTGCCAAATAAAATGTGCTGACTTCTTTCCACGCATTACAAAAGGAATCATTCCAATTGTATATATAAGTCCTCCAATTAAAACATATAAAAATAAATTAAAATCATTACTAATCCATCTTGGAATAAATATAGCCCCACTCCATCCCATAATAAAATATAAAGGAAAATGTAACCACTTTAATCTACCAGGACCATATATACTAACAAAAGTAATTCCTGTTATAATTAATACCCATTGAACAATAAATAAAATTAAACCCATTGTTTTATCATCTAAATAAATTAAGAATAAAGGAGCAAAAGTTCCACCAATTAATAAATAAATAGATGAATAATCAAATCTTCGAAATAAAAACTTAACAGTACTTCCAAATCTAAAAGCATGATATAAACAACTAAATAACATCATTACAAAAATACTAGATCCATAAACTATAGCACTAATATATTCATAAATATTATTAGATTTAATTAACATTAAAACTAAAGCAACAATAGCAAGAATAGCTCCAACTCCATGAGTTACACCATTTCCAATCTCTTCAAGAATTGATAAATGAGGTGGTTCATTAAGTTTATGATTTTTAATCTTATTTTCTCTTTTCTTAAGTAATTTTTGTTCTTTAAGAATAACCTTTTGTTTCTTTTTTTCAATACTTTTTAATTCTTTTTCTTTAATGCTTTCATTAATTCTATTAGATTCTTCTTTTAGATTATTAATTTTATCTTCGTTTAATTTAATCTTATATTGTAACTTAACAATTCTTTTATCTAACTTAATTATCTTTTTCTCATTTCTTACTATCATAATTATTTAATTTCTTTTCTTTCAAGAGATTTCCAAACAAACTTACGTTTTGTAGAACGAATAGTTGCATAGAATCTTAAAACTAATAAATACCAATGAACAAATACAAGTTCAAAAATACAAACAAGAATAATCTTTAATATATCAAAAAACTTAGGCTTAATGTTAAATGTAATTAAGAAAGCATGAGATGATACTAGGGAAGCAAAAATACCAAATATAGAATACATTAAGCTAGCCATTAACCATGGTATTACATCAATTAGTCCTAATATCAAAGATACAATTAAACCAATAACACTAATAAACTCAATAATAGGTGATAAGAATTCAAAAAGAATAAATATTGGAAGAGTTATTGAACCTAAAGATTTATATTTAGGATTAAATAACATCTTTCTATTCTTTTGTAAACATTGCTTCATTCCAACATGCCATCTAACTCTTTGTCTACCTAAATCAGATAGTTTCTCAGGAGCTTGTGTATAACATACAGCAGATGGAACATAGTCAACAGAATATGGAATCTTGTTTTCCATACAATATCTACTTAATGTCACAACAAGATCCATGTCTTCACCATAACAAGTAGGATCATATCCTCCAACTTTAACAACTATACTCTTTTTAAATAAACCTAAGGCACCACTTATTATTGCTTGCCCTTTTACTTGGTGAAAGAAAATCTTTGCTGAACTAAATGTTCTATCATATTCAATAACTTGTAAGCCAGCAATTAAACTCTTAGGCATTCTATATTTCTTTAAAACACCATTTTCAACGTTAAGATCATTTAATATACGAATAGATCCACCAACAGCAATACAATTTTCATCCTCAAGAATTGGTGTAACAATTTCTTTTAAAGCATCATTTTGTAAAACTGTATCAGCATCAACACATAAGAAATATGGATAACGACAAACATTAATACCCATATTAATAGAATCAGCTTTAGCTCCGCGATTCTCTTTTCTTACTAAAGTAATAGGAACTCTTTCAGAATTAGATTCATAGACAAATTCAAGTTTACCACATTCAATCATATTATGAATAGGTCTATTAATTTGTTCCATCTTAAACTCATCAATCATAACTTGACTTGTATTATCATGACTTCCATCATCAACAACAACAATCTCAAAAACTTTATAATCAATGTTTAATATTGATCTAACAGAACCAATAATAGTCTTTTCTTCATTATAAGCAGGAATTATGATAGAAACTGGAACATAAAAATCATCATCAAGAAAATTCTTAAACTTCTTCTTCTTAATTCTTGAATATAAAAACTTACATCCTGATAAAACAAATATTACAAGGAATGTACTATATAACAAAGAATAAACTAAAAATACATAACCAAATACAGAGATAATAGTTTTAAATATTTCCATTATTATTACCTCCTACACTTGATAATTGATATCTTATCATTTCACTTGCAAACTTATCATTTAAGTTATCAACCATATTAATACTTTCATCATTAAACATAAAAATAATAGATTGACATGCTCTTTCACGAGCTTCCCAATTTGGAGAACAACAACACTTTAATAAGAAATCCTTAACTTTAGCTTTATCATATATTCTTAAAGCATAACAAATAACAGAAACATATCCCCATTCCTTGGCATCATAATAAATATTACCTAAAGAAAGTAAATAATCTAAAGCAAGATCATACTTATTTTTACCATAATATCTTAAAATAGCATATTTTAATTCTATACTAGATTCATTTTGTAAAATCATAAGTAATCTATTACTATACTTTTCTGTATTCTCTTTTAAGAAATTAACAATACCAACTTTAACATATTCACAGAATCCATCAAAATTTTCCATAAGTTTATCGCTTAATACAATCTTATCACCTTTAAAAGAATTTAATACTTCAGTTACAAGTTTAGGTTGTAACATATTTTCTTTTTTAGATAAAACAAGGAAACCATCGATAATACTATTACTATCACCAATCTTAACAAGACCACCAATAGCAATCATAGAACAATATATTGAATTAGAACTACACTCTTCAACTAAAAAATTCAATATTGAATTCTTATTTTCAATATTAACACTAAACTCACTTAATAAATAGCAAAGATAAGCTTTATATATATCATTTTGACTCTTATACTTTTTGATAATATATCCAAACACTGGACTTATTTCAAACATAAACTTGTTTAATTCATCTTCACTAATTTCACTATTAATAAATCTATCAAAAGCAATTAAATATCTCTTATTTTGCAATTTGTGTTTTAAAGAACGGATAGATCTTTTAATAACTCTAGGATTATCAATATTTTTTATTACTTTATTCTTAATCTTAACTAATACTTTTAAGTCATGAATAACTCTTCTATTATAAAACTTTTCGTAAATAAGATATGAAATAGTATATACTAAAGCAATAGCAAATATAATTATATAAACAATAATTAATTCTCTCATAAATACTCCTTTTTTAATTATTATACACCTTATAACCTTAATAGTCAAAAAAAGCCCATAGGGCTTTATTTTGACATTATAGAAATAAAAGATTTAATCTTTTTCTTACTTATATTAAGTTCATTAACCAAATAATTCATACATCTATCTTTTAAAGTTTTACCCTTATAATTACCTAAAAAACTAATATAAGTTTCAATAGCATTAGATGTTCTTGTTATATTATAATTTGTAAAATTAGAAAGTAAATAATCAAAATATAACTCGTCTTCAGTTGCACCTAGTAAAACCTCAAGTAAAAAGGCAACCATTCCAGTTCTATCAGTACCTATACTACAGTGAAAAACAACTGGATAATTATCTTCTAAAGATAGAAAATCAAATAAATCATCTAAATAATTTCTATTAAAATAAAGAATATTATTACTAGCAGATTCCATTGGAATAAAACAATAGTTAATATTTTCACCTAGTAAACTAGAAGTTAAATTTCCATTTTCAGGAATTCCATTTGTTGTTTTACCTCTTAAATCTATTTCGCTTTTAATCTTTAAATCATTTAACAAAACATCTAATCCACTTTCACTAATAATTAGACTATCAGGACTATTTGTAGAATCTTCGTTAAACTTAGATGATCTATATAACATTCCTTGTTTTAAATTAGAAATATTAGTTCCACAAACACTAGCAATATCTCTAAAATTACAAACACCATCAACTTTTATATTTCTTATAAAACTATCATTAACAAAGAATCCTTCAATATCTGTAATATTTTTTTCATTATCAAATACTTGATAAAAATAAGATGTTTTAATTTCAAGATTATATAAGTCATAATAATTATTGCTTGTTTTATATTCTTTAAAACTATCTAAATTTTTACTCTTTGATAGTCTAACTTTATATTCACTACTACCACAATCATCCCAACTAATTCTAATGGGATTAGGACCAGTTAAATCAACATCATTAACAGTATATTTATAATAGTATTCATAATTATCATTGAAATAATTATTTTGAACTTCAGTATGAATATAAACTTCTCTTAAATTATATTTATTGGTATTTTCATCATTCTTTTTACAAGATAAACTAAAAACACTAAGAAATATAAATAATAAAACAAATAAATACTTTTTAAATTTTATCATATAAACCTACTTTTTTAATCTAATAATAATTTCTTTATTCTCTTCTTCAGTTAAAATAATCTCAATATTATTAAATTTTTCTCTAATTAAATAACTAAAAAATGAATCACTTAAATATTTGCTAAAGTCAAATTGAATAATCATATTCTTATAATCAAATTTCATAAAATCAAGTTCAACGTTCTCACTTAAATATCGAATTAAATAAACTTTAGTTTTACTATCAACACTCATATTACCAAGTAAGATATCATCAATACTTAACTTTAAAGAACCATTTTTATTCTCAATATAATCTAAATCTATTCTTAATGATAAATTCAATCCATTAACACTAATAATAAGATAAATATTAAGTTTATCATTTAATATTTCACATTCTAAAGAATTAATTGTAACATAAGAATATTTATCACCATTTAATAAGACAAACGATTGTCCAATAATATCTTGATTATGTAAAATCTTATTAAGTTCATCATTAGTAATTTTAATATCATAATATTGTTTTAATAACAAATTAGCCCAATTACTAACATTAGTAACATTAAAACTATCAAATATATCCTTTATTGTTAAATTATATCTTGTAATTAATCCTTTATAATCTTGACAATTACTTATAGATATTGATGATAAATCATACAATTTAATAAGACTTTGATCTTCGTAACCTAAAGCATCATATCCTTGAATAATAAAACTAAAAAGTAAATCACTATTGTCATTATTAACAATATTATTACTAATTAAAGTATTAAACATAGATTTAGCTTCATCAATAATATCATTTATTTCATAATCTAATTCATATGAATTACAAACATCAACCAAGTTTAAATTAATACCAGTTTCATTATTATCATTAAACTTATATTCTAAAAAAGAATTATTAGATAACAATTCATTAACAATAGCAATTGCTAAATAATCATCACTTTGTAAAGACATATCAAGAATACATTCTTTTGTTATCAAAACTTGATAAATGCCTTTACTATAATTAATAGTTAATCCATCAATATCAATATTTTTATTAATAATCTTGTAAACAATAGAATTACATAAATCTAGTGAACCCAGATAAGCATCATTTATGACTAAATTAAAACCTTCATCTTTAATTTCAAGGTCACAATTTAATCTTAAACAAGAATTAATAAATAAAGCTGTTCCAGGTGCTTCAAATAAGATAGTTCCATCACTGTTATATGTTGCATGTAAATCATTTAACTTAAAAAATCCAAAATCAAAATCCTTAGAAAAACTATGTAAAATATAATTTAATTCAAGTTCAGATAAACAAAAATCAACTTTTTTAGTTTCATAAGTATTTTCAAGTGATTCTTCTAAATATTTATTAAGTAATTCATCAACACTACTATCAGAAATACTCTCTTCATGTACTTTATAACTAGTATCACTTATATGAACACTAATGTATATTGTTATAGCAATAATAAAAATAGCTAAAAAACTAATAATTCCTAATATAATATTAATTACTTTCTTCATTTTCCCTAACCAATTATTTCCTATCTATTATATAATTTTTTGATAAATTACATTCCCATTATCTCTTTTTAATGTTTCAATAAACCCATTATTCTTATAAAAGTTTTGTGCTTTATAAGTTGGAGTTAATGTTATTGTACTGCAACCATCATTATGTAGCGAATCATCCAAGTCATTTAAAACATATGTTCCATAACCCTTATTTCTATACTTTAATAAAATATATAAATTATTAATATAACAATCATTCTTTCTTACTTTATATTGGATAAACCCAACAAAATGATCATCGAAATATATCTTTTTAGTAACACAAGAGTTATCAAAATTAAACTTAAACTTCTTTTCAAAGATATCTCTTATAGTATATTTTCTATCAAATACAACAACCTCATCCATATAAGATTGATATATAATTAAAAATAAATTATAATTATCTTTATCTTTTAAATCCCATTCTTTAATAAAAATCATAATTTTCCTTTCCCATCATATCTATATTATACTATAATTGATTTCATATTAAAAGAATATTAATCTAAAAATAAAAAAGAGTGAATAAGTTATTCACTCTTCTTACTTTCATTTGCAAGTTTTACTATATCATAAACACCATCTAAAACTACAGATGGTTGATAAGCATAAGTATCTAAAGTCTTCTTATTAGAAACTCCAGATAATACTAGAACAGTAGTCATACCACTTTCTAAACCACTAATAATATCAGTATCCATTCTATCACCAATCATAACAGCATCAGCAGAATGGCAATCTAACTTTTTAAGTCCTGTTCTCATCATTAAAGGATTTGGTTTACCACAAAAATATGCTTGCTTTTCAGTTGCCATTTCAATAGGCGCAACAAGGGCTTTACAAGCAGGCATAATACCATTTTCAATTGGTCCAGAAACATCAGAGTTTGCACCAATTAATTTTGCTCCTTTTAAAACTAAATTTGTAGCTTTTGTAATGGTATCTAAATTATAGTTCTTTCCTTCACCAATAACAACATAATCAGGGTTAATATCATTCATAGTTAATCCAGCATCATATAATGCATTAGTTAATCCAGCATCACCAATAGCATAAACAGAGCAATTTGGTTTTTGATTCTTTAAAAATGTTGCTGTAGCTAAAGCACTAGTATAAAAATGCTCTTCGCCAACGTTAATTCCCATTCTTAATAATTTTTGGTGTAATTCTCTTGGTGTATAGTTACTATTATTTGTTAAGAATAAATACTTCTTATTCTCTTTTTGTAACCATTCAATGAATTCTTTAACTCCAGGAAGTAAAGTATTACCATGATAAATAACACCATCCATATCACACATAAATCCTATTTTATTGTTAAAATCTACCATAATATCACCTCTTACATATATACAAATTTCCCTTATTGTTAATATATTATAACACACAATACTATTTTAAACAAATAATATTTTTATAGTTTTTCAATATATAATTATATTGTACTTTCTTATTTTGTCCACAAAGGCGCATATGATGAACCTCATCAAGTATTTTCTTAAAATAATTCTTATTAGTAATTCCCATATCAATTAAGTCTTTCCCAGTAATATAATCATTATTCATATAACTTATATATATAGAAAGTCTATCAAATAAAAAGTCTTCATAATCATTATCTTTAGAACTGCCTAATCTATCACAAATAGATAAATATATTAAATCATTAGGACAAATACTAGAATCAAACATAATATTAGTCTTTAATATTCTAGATTTATCATGACTATAAATATTAGGCTTCATATGAAGTAAACACATATTACTAACATAACTCTTAACATAATTATTATTAGTAATAGTTTTAATAAAATCTTTAGCTAAACTAGCACTATATAATTCATGTTCATAAGAATGAATAACTCCATCAATTTCACCACTTGTACAAACCTTACCAAAATCATGACATAAACAAGATAACATAAATTCATAAGGATGTTCTACTCTTTCTATATATAAATGACCACAATCTAAAACGGCCATTGTATGTATATAACAATCTCCTTCAGGATGATATATTGGATTTTGTTTAACACCAATTAAATCATAAACATCTTTAAATAGTTTATCTAATTGATTCATCTTTAAAAGATTATCAAAAAATAATGATGGTTTATTTGATTTTAATAATGCCTTTTTAAGTTCACCTTCAATTCTTTCTTTTGATATATCTTTTAAACTTATATTTTTACATAATTCAATAGTATTATTATCGATAGTAAAACCAAAACGAGATGCAAATTGACATGCTCTAAGAACTCTTAAAGGATCTTCTGAGAATGAATCATTATTAATATGTCTTATTACTTTATTATTTATATCAATTATACCATTAAAGTGATCAATAAGTTCATGAGTTAAACAATCTTCAAGAATAGAATTCATAGTAAAATCACGACGAATACTTGATTTATATGTACCAATAAATGGATCAACACTAACATCAAAATCAGTATGTAAAACACCAGTTTTAATTTCACTTCTAGGAAAAGCAAAATCAATATCATAGCCTTTAATATTATATATTCCAAAGCTTTTACCAAATGATAATACTTTTCCATATTTTGATAATACATTTAAAGCATCATCAACATTAATATTATGAATTTCAATATCAATATCTTTAATTGGAATATTTATTATTTTATCTCTAACACATCCACCAACATAATATATTCTTCCACCAAGATTACTAATATCAGTAGCAATGTTAAATATTAACTCTTCTTTAGTCATAATATCACCATAATAATTATATCATTATTCTTAATATTTTAAAATATTGACATAAAATAAAGATGTGATAAAATATTTTATATGTGAGGTATATATATGAAAAGAAGACATTTAATCGTTGGTATAATACTATTTTCAGTATTACTACTAATAGGTACTTTTAAAGACTATGAAATTAATAGTACAGTTTATATGAAAGGTAACTGGTTTGGTGTAATAATGGCAACATTTGGCCCAATAGTATCTTACCAATCTATAACATTTGTTGCTGGTATAACATTATATCTAATAATACATAAGTATAAATCATTAATGTTTAAACTTTGTGGGATAGCAATAATTTGTGCATTATCATTTGTAAGTATATATTATGGTTCAAAAGATATTATTTCAGTAAATGGACTAAATCAACCAGGAAAATACTATATAAGTTTACCAATAGGAATAACACTATCATTATTATTTATTTTTCTTGGATATAAATTTGGAAAGAATGTTACTTCAGAATATGCATGGTTTTATATTTTATGTATAACAGTTATAACATTCTTAGTTTTAGTTCCTGAAGTTACACTACTTAAAAACATAATGCATCGTCCAAGATTTAGATATTTATTAAATAGTGGAAATAGTGATTTATATCATAGATGGTACGAACCATTTAAAGAATACAAAAATTATATTACTGATATATTTACTAAAGAGGAATTTAAATCATTCCCTTCAGGACATACAGTAGAAGCAAGTCTTGTTGTAGTATTATTCACATTCTTACCATTTATGTGTGAGAAAGTAAAAAAATATCAAACATTATTAGTATATTGTGCTTTAACATTTACACTTGTAATGGGATTCTCAAGACTAACTGTAGGAGCTCATTTCTTAAGTGATATTTCTATGGGAGCATTACTATCACTCATAACAACACTTATAATCAATGAAATAGTAATAATTTTTAATAAAAAAAAAAAAGTGAAATAGGATTACCTATTTCACTTCTTTTTCATTGTTATTATTTATTTTTTTTAATTCTTTATTCTTTTTAACTTTCATTAGTATTAATATTGAACATGAAACAATTGCAGCAGTAATTCCAAAAGGAGCTAAGAATAAAATAATCTTTAATATTGTTAATAAAAAATTAAGAAGATAGCTTCCATAGTTTTTTATAAATGAAAACTTATCACCAGCATTTGTAATTGTAACATTAAATGTACTATAATTTAACATTTTATT
>JAEEJT010000019.1 GCA_016282055.1 Bacilli bacterium | reverse complement strand
ATTTACATAAAATAAATACAAGAATATTTCGTAATATTTTTACGGAAACGTAATTTCTTTAAGTATATTAAGTAATAAAAATCCACCTCATATAAATGAAGTGGTAATATATTATTTTAATTCTAATCCTAAATTATCTTTAAATAATTTTCATTTATTAAATCTGTAACATTTTCCTCTTCTTTTGTAGAGTCATCATTTAATTCAACTTGTTTACAAGTTGTAAAATTAAACTAAAATAGGAAATAACTCCTTATAAATTACTAATAATAAAATAGCCTATTGATTTAATCAATAGGCTATTACTATTATATTTTTTAAAATTCTTTACCACAAGCAGAGCATACTTTATTATCACTATTATTAGTTGCTCCACAAGATGGACATACTTTAATATCACTTAATAAGTGTCCACATTTACCACAATCTAAATCTGTAGTGTTTACTTCTTCTCCATAGTTAGGACATTTTTCCATGCTAACAGTTTTGTTAGACCTAATAAATTAAATCATAAAATTCCCTCTATTATAATCATTTACTTTCATAAATGATAATAATAATAAATTTTTTATTGTTCATATTTAAACTATTATGCCTACAATATAATTTTACATTCTATAAAGCCATTAGTCAAATTAATTTTTATATCTATAAACCATTTATATAACATAAAATTTATATGATTACAAAAAATAAATCCCGTCAGTTTCGTAACTGACAGGATAATTTATTCTACTTATTTTGATTTAGCATAGTTGGGTTGGGTAATAATTGCATTACCATTATTTTGCATTGTAATAGATGAAATAAGCGCAGCAGCTCTAGAGATAACTCCAGTCATAGTGAGAGCTTTCTCAGCTTTAACATTTACTAATTCCGAAAGATCATCAAACCTATCTTTATACTCTTTTACAGTGGCATCCGCAAACTCATAATGAATTTCATACTCTACTTTTATATCAAAAAGTATTCTTGGATCTAATTCAACAATTCTTTGATAATTCAAGGTAAAACCTTTAAATGATAGATTGCTTATTTCATAAGAATCTTTAGTCACCACTTTAATTTGCTCATCAACTTTTGGTAACTGACTATTAATTTTTCCATAGTTTACTTTTTTTAAATCAATAAATATCAATTTAAAAAAAAGTCTTTTTTCACACACATTTTCCATAATTCACCTCTTAGTCAATATTAATTTGTCTCGAGTTTAACAAGCTTGATCCATATTAATAATGCATCTAATAACCTTATTTTCTGTTTGCAATTGTTCTCTTAAATTACTATAATTGTACAACTCATCAAATTTTTCTTGCATGTTTGAAGCAATTTTATTTGCTGTTACCTCAGCGATAGTATCACACATGTTTTTATTAGAAACATACTGACTAATTGCTTCGTTTAAAAGAAGGTTAATACTAACGCCTTCTTTTTTAGCTCTTTCATCAACAAGTTTATGAAGATTTTTAGACATTCTTACAGTTATTTTGCCACTATAATCCAAATCTTCATGAACACTAGCATCCGGAATAGCTATATTATTTTCTTTACAATAATCTAAATAAACCTCAAGATTTTCTTTAGCTTCTTCAATTGCTTCATCAATCGTATCCCCAACACCAATCACATTTTCTAAATCGAAATACTTTACAACGAATACTTTATCTCCATATCCACTATACTCAGTATATACTTCGAATCTATAATCCATATTCATAATTACTCCTCCAAATTTTTAATCACTTTATTCAATTCTTTTAAATAAACGAAGCTAACAGTTTTTCCATTTTTCGATGGAATAGTATAAGGTCTTTCTAAATTTTTGTGCTTTGCAATAATATGTGAACCTTTCCCTCTATTTTTAATGATTTCAAATCCATACAACTCTAAATAATGAATCAAATCATCGAGAGCTATATCTTTAGGCAATGGCTCTTTTTGAAATTTTTCTATTAACTTTTTATCACTTGCCAAGATTACACTCTCCTTTCACACTGCCACCATATATAGTGGCAATATTATTTTATCATAATATATTTCCCCTGTCAATTATATATATTGTATTTTTCTAAGAATTTTTGTTATGTTACAATACATATAAGACTTTTACTTTTAAAAAAACCTATTGATGAAAATCAATAGGCTATGATTATTATATTTTTTAAAATTCTTTACCACAAGCAGAACATACTTTATTATCGCTATTATTAGTTGCTCCACAAGATGGACATACTTTTGTATCACTTAATAAGTGTCCACATTTACCACAAACTAAATCTGTACTATTTACTTCTTCTCCACAGTTAGGACATTTTTCCATGTTAACTGTTTTGTTAGCTACTTCATTTTTATCAGCAATATTTCCTTTTGTTGCTTTTAAAGACAAAGCAATAAATAACCAGTATGTACTAAATCCAATAGATGTGATTCCACAAAGAGCAAGTACAATACCTAATATTACTAAGAATATTGAGCTAGCAATATTATCTTGGGTCATATTAGAAATATTCTTTACTGTACAAACAATACCTCCAATAAGTAAACATAAACCAATTGTGATACATATAATAACTAATACTAATAATTGTGTTTTTCCTTTTTGAACTTTATTCATATTATATCCTTTCTTTATAGATTATTCCAAGCAAGTAGCAATAAAATAACGATAACTATTAAAAGAATAACTAATGTTACTTTTAATGGACTGATTGGTAATCCCTTACCAACTTTACCTGTTTGTCCATTCATAACAATTGAATAATTTTTATTCTTATAATTAAATGTTATATTATAAATTGGTACTAATATATAGGAATAAGCTTCATCTGAATAGTTTGTTTTTATATCAAGTGATATTACTCTTGAGTAAGTATATTTAGAAAGTATCTTACGTTTTATTGAATTATTCATTACAACTCTTGCATGATTGTGACAGTTAGTTAAAAGATTATCATAGTGTTCTACACTATATCCTCTTAAAAAACTTTCATTATAAACACTAACATTATTGTAATCAAATGGT
>JAEEJT010000181.1 GCA_016282055.1 Bacilli bacterium | reverse complement strand
GCAAATTGACTGTTCTTAGCATTAGCAGTAATATCAACTAAATCAGTCTTATAAGTTACATTGTCAAAGAAGTAGTTAGCAGTCTTATCATGACCAGCATTGATAACTTCATCAATTGGAACCATCTTAAGAGCTTTTTCACCCTTCTTACCAGGACATTGATTTACGCAAACTTCACATCCTGTACAATCAGCAACACTGATTTGCATTGTATATTTTAAGCCTTCTAATCCTTTTCCAATAGGAGTCATATATTTAGCATCTTTTGGAGCCTTAGCTTCTTCTTCAGGAGTAACTAAGAATGGTCTAATAACTGCATGAGGACATGCAAAAGAACATTGGTTACATTGAATACAATTTTCACTATTCCATACAGGAACAAATCCAGCAACATAACGTTTTTCATAAGCAGTAGATCCATTAGTCATTGTACCATCTTCAAATCCTTTGAATGCACTAACTGGTAAATCATAACCTTTAATAGCATTAACAGGATTTGCAATTCTCTTAACGAATTCTGGTAAGTTTTCGTTAACAACAACTTTTTCATCTTCTAAATTAGCCCATGCTGGATCAACTTTAAATTCTTTTAATCCTTCAGCTCCACGATCAATAGCATTGTAGTTTAAGTCAACAATAGCTTGACCTTTCTTAATGTATGCTTTATAAGCATATTTTTTCATTAATTCTTGAGCTTGAGCATATGGCATAATTTGTTCATTTAATTTGAAGAATGCAGATTGTAAAATAGTATTAGTACGATTCTTTAAACCAATTTCACGAGCTAAAGTAACAGCATCAATTACATAGAATTTAATGTTTTTCTTAGCTAAAGCTTTCTTGAATGAATTTGGCATGAATTTAACTAATTCTTCTTTATTCTTAACTGTATTTAATAAGAATGTTCCACCATCTTTTAATGATGATAACATATCATATTTTTCAACGTATGTATCTAATGAACAAGAAATAAAGTCAGCAGTAGTAATTAAATATGGTGATTGAATTGGGTTCTTACCAAAACGTAAGTGACTTCTTGTAACACCACCAGATTTCTTAGAGTCATATGCAAAATAAGCTTGTGCATAATAATCTGTGTTATCACCAATTAATTTAATTGTTGATTTATTAGCACCAACTGTACCATCACTACCTAAACCATAGAAAATTAATTGACTAGTACCTTCACTAGCAGTATTAATTTCACGAGTTACAGGTAAAGATAAATATGTAACATCATCGTTGATACCAATTGTGAAATGATCTTTACATTCACCAGCTAAGTTATCATAAACAGCTAAGATTTGACCTGGAGTAGTATCTTTACTACTTAAACCATATCTACCACCGATAATAACTGGTTTATTCTTTTCATTATAGAATGCAGCAACTACATCTAAGTATAATGGTTCACCTAAAGCACCGTTTTCTTTTGTACGATCAAGTACAGCAATACGTTTAACAGTCTTAGGTAAAGCTTCCATTAAATATTTTGTACTAAATGGACGATATAAGTGAACATTAATTAAACCAACTTTACGTCCTTCTTTAGTTAAGAAATCAATAACTTCTTTTGTTGTATCGCAAACACTACCCATAGCAACAATGATATCAGTAGCATCTTTAGCACCATAATAAGTAAATGGAGCATAATTACGTCCTGTTTCTTTAGAAATTTCTTTCATATATTCGTTAACGATATCAGGAACAGCATCGTAATATTTATTTTGTGCTTCACGAGCTTGGAAGTATACATCATCATTTTGAGCAGATCCACGAGTTACTGGATGCATTGGTGATAATGCATTAGCTCTGAATTTATTAACAGCTTCACGATCTAATAAACGATCAAATACTTCATAAGGCATTACTTCTACCTTTTGAATTTCATGACTTGTTCTGAATCCATCAAAGAAATGTAAGAATGGAACACTTGATTTGATTGCACTTAAATGAGCAACTCCAGCTAAGTCCATAACTTCTTGAACACTTGATGTTGCCATCATAGCAAATCCAGTTTGTCTACAAGCCATAACATCTTGGTGATCACCAAAGATTGATAATGCTTGTGTAGCAAGGCTACGTGCAGATACATGAATAACACCAGGTAATAATTCACCAGCGATTTTATACATGTTAGGAATTTTTAATAATAATCCTTGTGATGCAGTAAAAGTAGTTGTTAAAGCACCAGCTTGTAATGAACCATGAACTGTACCAGCAGCACCAGCTTCAGATTGCATTTCTACAACTTTTACTTTTTCCCCAAATAAATTTTTTTGTCCTTTTGAAGCCCATTCATCTACGTATTCAGCCATAGGTGAAGATGGAGTTATAGGATAGATTCCAGCTACTTCAGTGAAAGCATAAGCACCCCATGCGGCTGCTTGATTTCCATCCATAGATTGAAAAACTTTTTTACTCATAAATTTTCCTCCGTTTTTATGTTATCTTTATAACGTATATATTATATCATATTTTCAATACTTTCTCAATATTAAAAACAAAAAAATATCTAAAACTTCGAAATAGAATAATTAAATAATAATTTCCTAAAAAAAGTCTAGTTAGATAATCTAACTAGACTAAACTTTATACAAACAATAAGAATAATGAAATTAATAATGCATTAGTAAAATCAATAAACATAGCACCAACAATAGGAACAACTAAATATGCTTTTGTTGACTTACCATTTTGTTTACAGAATGCATCCATATTAGCAATAGCTGTAGGAGTTGCTCCTAAACCAAATCCCATATGTCCACTACAAATAACACAGCTATCATAATCTCTACCCATAGCATTAAATGTAATAAAGTAGATAAATAATCCAGTAATCAAGATTTGTCCAACGAAACAACATAAGAATAACCAAATAACTGATAAATCAATTCTAGTTAAATCAATTAAATTCATTGTTGTTAAAGCAATACCTAAAAATATTTGTAAAGCAATATCACCAAGCTTTTCATTTTCAAAACTTGCAATTTCATTCTTGAATCCAAGTTCATAAACATTACGCCATATAGCAGCAAGCATCATAGATAAAACATAGCCTGGTAAGCTTAATTTATCATTACTAATAAATTTTAAGAAATTACTAAAGTAAGGATTAATAACCTCACTAATACCCATACAAATTAAAATAGTAAATATAACTCCACAAGATTTCTTAAAATCAAGTTTTTCTTCAACTTTAACTTCACTAACATTATCAACAACTTCTTGTTTTTCAAGATGATGTCTTTTAAATATAAGTCTAGCTATAGGTCCACCTAATAAACCACCAAAGATTAATCCCATAGTAGCAGCAGCAGCACCAATTGTATCAGCGTTTAATAAACCTTGTTTACCAAATGTTTCAGCCCAAGCACTAGCAGTTCCATGTCCACCAGTATATGTAATTGATGAACAAATTAACCCATATCTTCCATCAACACCAAAAATCTTTGCAAGTACAATACCTAAAGTATTTTGGAAAATTATAAGAAGGGAAGCAACACCTAAAAATATAACAACACCAACCCCACCTTTTTTAAGATCTTTAATACTTGCCATATATCCTACACTAGTAAAGAAATATGTCATCATTAAAGTCTTAATAGAAATATTAGTACCATCACTTAAATTTAAATTACATAAATGTGTTATATTAAAAAGAAAAACAATTATAGCAATAATTAATCCACCAACAACAGGAGCAGGTATATAAAACTTCTTTAGAAATTTTATACGATTACATAAAAATTTACCTAACAATACAGCAAGAATAGAAATAGCTGTAGTTGCTAAAGCACCAAAAGAATAACTAAAAAGATAATCAAAAAATAACACAATAAATCCTCTCTTAATTTTTTTTTGATATATTAACCTTCCTTATTATATCATATAAAACAAAAAAGAGAATAAAAAAAAGAATTATTATTACTAATAATTCATTTTGTTTAACTATTTAATAACAATACTTCCTTGTCTAATAACTTTATACTCATCATTTGTACAATCAACAATTGTAGAAGGAATACTAGAAAACTCTTGCTTATCAATAACAAGATAATCACAATATTTATGAAATTTATCATATATCTCATTAATATCATTTATCTCTTTTTCCCCACTATAATTAACACTTGTTGTATGCATTGGTCCAAAATAACTTAATATATCTAAACTAATACTAGAATTAGGAATTCTTAATGCAATAGTATTATTAGAATTCTTTCTATTAACAATAATAGTTAAAGCTCCAGGCCAGTATTTATATAAAGAACGAATATTATCATTAATAATACCAATATTTTCTACTTCATTAACACTAGAAACAAGTACAGCAATAGGTTTACCATGATCCCTTTTTTTCATATTGTAGATCTTTTCAATACCTACTTTATCATCAAGTAGACAAGCAACACCATATACTGTATCTGTTGGAAATATAATTGTTTTATTAACTAAATCACTTTTATTAAGTTTTAATAAATTAGATAATGTTATTTTTTCCAAAGTTTATATATCTCCTCTAAATACTTTTCTTCACTAATCTTTTTCTCATCCTTAAGTTCCATTAGTTTAACAGTAATCTTATTTTTATCTTCTTCTTCTAACATACTATAATTAACATTATATCCATTATCTTTTAAAAATTGTGTTATATCTTCAATTTCAGATATTTTAATATCTTCACTTATAGTAACATTATTAATAATCTCTTTATTAATACTAATCTTATCAACGATATGATTAGTATCTTCATCATAATAAAGATTACTCATAAGAAGAGTCTTAACTCTTACATTATCTCTACTCTTACGAACAAGAATTAATACAATAGTTATTATTGATGAAGCAAAGAAACATAATATTAATACGCAACATAAAACAGCAATATATGAAAATTTAAAAACATGTAATGATAATGGAGTAAAATCAACACCTTTATTATTACCAGAAAGTAATCTACTATTCTCTAAATAATAATTATTAATTTCAAACTTTGGAAGCAAGGAATTATTAATTGGAATAATAGTATTATATTTACTATAAAGTTGAATTCTTATATTTTTATCTGCCTTAATAGCAATAGCTTCATTATTAGGCATATCATAATAATGTCCATCAGTATCAATAACACAGTTATACATTGTATCATTATACTTAACATATTTTACAGCATAACTTGCTTCACCATTAAAAACACCTTTATAAACAATAATTTCAAACTTATCATTTTTATAGTTTTTATAAGATTCATAATATTGATAATTTTCTTTTACTTTTTGTTCAAATTCAATTTGATATTCACTAACCTCATTATTACTCTCATTCTTACTTAGATTCATAGTAAAAGGTATCATTAATATCATTAAAAATTTAAATAATAACATATATCCACCTAACAAAATTTAATAACTAAAATTCTATCAAGATTATTATAATCTTTAAATACTTCAATTATACAATCACTATATAATGAATTAATATAATCTATTAATGGTTGTTTTTGATTATATCCAATTTCAAATATAACAGAACCATTCTTATTTAAAACATCTTTTAGACCACTAATAATCTTCTTATAATAGTATAACCCAAAATCATCAGCAAATAAAGCAAGATGTGGTTCATTTTGATATACAATTTTATCAATAGTGTTTATATCTTCATTTGGTATATAAGGCGGATTAGATACAATCATATCATATTTAGAATGAATATTTGTAAATAAATCACTTTGAATAATAGTACAATTACTATTTAACTCATTGTTATTTAATCTTGCTACATCTAAAGCATCATTACTAATATCAACTAAAGTAACATTACAATTTGTGTTTTTACTAATAGTAATACCAATACATCCAGTACCACAACCAATATCAATAATATCTTTATAATTATATTTATTAATATATTCAATAGCTTTATCACATAAAAGTTCTGTTTCAGGTCTTGGGATTAATGTATTCTTATTGCAATAAAACTTTAGATTATAAAAATACTCATATCCTGTTATATACTGTACAGGTATACCACTTATAGTATATTTTTCAATAGTATCATTAAATTTAGAAGTATCAATGTCTTTATCTAAATCAATAACAAGATTAGTTAAAGAATGGTAAAAGCATTCTATTAATAATACTTTTACCCCTTCTTTTCTAAAGCCATTATTCATAGCTTCAATTTCTTTAGTTTTAATATAATCTCTTAATTTCATTATTCCTCACAATGAGAGATTTTTCTTTTTTGGTCTTCAGTAATTAAAGCCTCAATTACAGGATCAAGTTTACCTTCCATAATTCTATCAAGTTGTTGAATAGTAAATCCAATTCTATGATCAGTAACACGATTTTGAGGATAATTATATGTTCTTATCTTTTCAGATCTATCACCATGACCAATCTTACTTATTCTTTCCTCTCCATTTTTAGCAGCTTCTTGTTGCATAATATAATCATATAATCTTGCTTTTAATACTTTTAAGGCATTAGCTTTATTTTCATGTTGGCTTTTACCATCTTGACATTGAGCAACAAGTCCTGTTGGTAAGTGTGTAACACGTACAGCAGACTTTGTTGTATTAACACATTGTCCACCATGTCCAGATGCACAAAAAGTATCTACTCTAACATCATTTAAATCAAGTTCAACTTCAACATCATCTGCTTCAGGCATAACAAGAACTGTTGCTGTTGATGTTTGAATTCTACCATTAGCTTCAGTTAAAGGAACTCTTTGAACTCTATGAGCTCCACTTTCATACTTTAAGAAT